>CAYJFM010000044.1:3841-13250 GCA_964369805.1 uncultured Oscillospiraceae bacterium | reverse complement strand
TTTTTTATGTATAATAGTGTTAAGATATTAAAAATATAGTAATATGGGAACGAAAGTATTAGTTTAGACTAAAAGAGGACAGAGTTTTGAAGAATAATTCTACAATTAAAGTAATTGCAAGTCTTGAAAAAGAAAATGAAAAACTAAAGGAAAAGCTAAGTATAGCACAAGAAAAAATATCTGAACTAGAGCAGGAAAATCTAAATGCTCTATCATTAGGAGATGCTGTTTTTGATGGAATAATTGTAGTGAATAAAAGTGGAATAGTAGAAAGTGTTAATCATGCATATGTAGAGATAACTGAAATAGAGGAAAAAGAAATTGTGGGTACACATATAAATGCAATGATAGAAAAGGGTTACTTTACTAAAGCAGTTTCTATGGAAGTAATAAAAACAAAAAAGCAAATATCCGCATTGTCTACAATAAATAAAAATAAAAAAACAGTATTAATTGTTGGAAATCCAATACTTGATAAAAAAGGGGAAATAGTCAAAGTTATTACTGTAATGAGGAATATGACACAACTAGTAAATCTACAGAGCAAATTAGAAAATATAGAAAAAGAAGAACCAAATAATGAGTTGATACACTACATGAATAAAAATGATAAAGATAGTGTATTATATGGAGAAGCACCAAGCATTATGAAGGTAAAGAAGTTAATAAATTACGTGGCACCTACAGATGCAACAGTTCTAATAATGGGACAAACAGGAGTTGGTAAAGAAGTTGTCTCTAAAGAAATAGTTAGACTAAGTAAAAGGAGCGAAAACCCATTTATTAAAATTAATTGCGCAGCAATAACAGAATCTTTGCTAGAATCAGAGCTATTTGGATACGTTAAGGGTAGTTTTACAGGAAGCAATCACCAAGATAAAAAAGGACTTTTTGAAGCTGCAAATGGAGGTACAATTTTTCTTGATGAAATAAGTGAAATGCCAATTAATTTACAATCAAAGTTATTGAGAGTATTACAAGAAAAAGAAGTTACACCTGTAGGGGGAACTAAAAGTATACCTGTAGATACAAGAATAATAGCAGCATGTAATATAGATTTAGAAGAAAAAATAAAAGAAGGGAAGTTCAGGCAGGATTTATATTATAGACTAAATGTATTCCCTATAAATATTCCTTCATTAGTTGATAGAAAGAGTGATGTAGGAAGTATAGCAATATCATTTTTAGATAAATTTAACAAAAAATATGGTACAGTTAAGTATTTTGATAAAAGTGCAATAAATGCATTAACTAAGTATGACTGGCCTGGGAATGTAAGAGAATTAGAAAATTTAGTTGAAAGGCTAACTATTTTAACAATAAATAGAAAAATAACTGAAGAAGATGTATATAACATAATTGATATAAAAAAATATGGAGAAAAAAGTAAAAGGAATATAGAAGTAGAGGTTATTGAACCAAAGAGTTACAAAGAAGAGGTAATAGACAGTGAAATTTCACTTAAGGAAGCAGTAGAGAATTTTGAAAGAGAAATAGTTAGAAGTGCATTAATTAAGGGAGGTAGCTCCTATGAGGCTGCAAAAATATTAAAAACAACTCAGCCAACAGTTATTAGGAAAGCACAAAAGTTAGGAATTAATACAAAAACGTATCAATAATACAAAAGTGTATCGCAAAATAGTATAAAAATAATATGAGGGAAAGCCTGATAAAAAAGGCTATCTCTTTTTTTTTGCTGAAAAATCAAAGGCTTAGAGGGAAAAAAGAAATATTCACTGTAAAAAAAAAATAATACAAAAATGTATTAAAGATCCGAAATAGATGTTAATAAAATATATATTGAATAGTAAAAATAAAATGAAAGCAAAATAATCGTTGAAATTTAAATGATTATTTAATATATAAAATTCTATATTAAAAGTTGGCACGGACTTTGCAATAGTATAAGGGCAATAAGAGTACAAATTATCGGAGTAAAATATTTGTATAAAAAAATTAATTGATAGGCGGTAAAAAAATGAAAAAAGTTGAATTAGGAAACGTAAAGCCATATGATGCACCACTTCACTTTGACATGAAAGCTATGAAGCTTCACGGAACAGAGGAAACAGGAGCTACAAAATTTTGGATGGGAATGTCTTACTTCTTGCCAAATGGTGGAGCTGAATGGGCATATGAGGGAAACTCACCAACTGAAAAAATATATTATGTTCTTGATGGTGAAATAACGGTAAAAGGAAAGGATGAAACTTTCTATTTAAAAAAAGGAGACTCTCTATTTATTGGACCAAATGAAGGAAGAGAAATGATTAATGAAACAAATTATGTTGCATCAGTATTAGTTGCAATTAGCTATGAATAAGAAGGAGAAAATATGAAAAAAGAATTTGTAACAAATTTATTTAATGTAGAAGGAAAAACTGTTTTAATAACAGGTGCAGCAGGAGCTCTTGGAAGAGTATTAAGCTTTGGATATGGTTTTGCTGGTGCGAAAGTTATGATTAACGGAAGAAATGAAAAAACACTTGCAACTTTAAAAGAAGAAATGATGGCAGAAGGAATTACAGTTGAATATGCAGTTGGAGACCCAGCTAATGAAGAAGATGTGAAAGCAGTAGTTGCTAAAACAGTGGAAACATTTTCTGAAATTAATATATTAGTTACAGCAGCAGGATTTAATAATCCTAAATCAATTATAGACCATACTACTGAAGAATGGGAAGCTATTATGGATGCAAATGTAAAAGGCACTTGGCTATATTGCAAATATGTAGGAAAGCAAATGATAGACCAAGGCAAAGGAGGCAAGGTAGTACTTGTATCATCAGCAAGAAGTAAAATAGGAATGGCTAACTATACGGGATATTGCACTGCTAAAGGAGGAATAGACCTAATGGCTCAATCGCTAGCATGCGAATGGGGACAATATAACATAAACGTTAATACATTTAATCCAACAGTATTTAGATCTGACCTAACAGAGTGGATGTTTAATGACGACACAGCAAAAACAAAATTCTTAACAAGAATTCCGGCAGGAAGACTTGGAGAACCAGATGACCTATTAGGAGTTGCTTTATTCTTATCATCAGAAGCAAGCGACTTTATTACAGGGGCAAATATAGCCGCTAATGGTGGATACTGGGCAAATTAGTAAATCTGAGGAGAGAAAATATGAATGTAAAAAATATTACTATCCTTGGTAATGGATTAATGGGAACTGGCCTTGCTCAGGTATTTGCACTTGGAGCAAAGGTTAAGGTAACTATATGGTCCGTAGAAATAATTGAAACAGCCTTTCTCGACATTAGTAACAATTTGACAGCTTTAGCTGAAAAAGGTGTTATTAAAAAAGAAGAGGCAGAAGAAGCACTTTCAAGAATAGATTTTAACTATAACCTTGAAGATGCAGTAAAAGAAGCAGATTTAGTAGTTGAATCAGTGGTAGAGATTATGGATATTAAGCAAAATCTTTTTGCAGAGGTTGAAAAATACTGTAAAGATGATGCAATATTGGCCACTAATACATCAGTAATGAGTATTACTGAAATAGCATCTAAATCAAAAACAAAACATAGAATAGTTGGAACTCATTTTTGGAACCCACCATACCTAATTCCTTTAGTTGAAGTAATAAAGGGTGAAGAAACATCTGACGAGGTATTCAATGAAATCTATGATTATCTGAACTCTATAGGGAAGAAACCTGTAAAATGCCATAAAGATGTTCCAGGCTTTATTGCAAATAGATTACAGCACGCCTTATGGAGAGAGGCTTTTTCAATTGTAGAAAGAGGAATAGCAGATGCAAAAACTGTGGACGAGGCATTAAGATACGGTCCGGGACTTAGATGGCCAATTATGGGAGTTTTAGAAAATGCTGATATGGTAGGATTAGACCTATCTTTAAATATCCAGGAATATATACTACCACATTTAGAAGATTCACATAAACCATCTGAAAAACTAGTCGAACTTGTTAATCAAGGAAATCTAGGATTCAAAACAGGAAAAGGATATGAATCTTGGACTATTGAAGAGCAAGAAGAATCAAGAAAGAGATTAAAAGAGTATTTAATAGAAGTAGTTAAGACTCTTGAGTAGATAAATAAAATTAATAAGGAGAAAAATTATGAGCAAGAAAGTATTTGTAGATTTAACACACCCATTCAGCGCGGATATTCCAAGATGGCCGTATTTTCAAAAACCAGTAATTGATTCAATGCATACATTAGCAAAAGGTGGAGTATTAACTCAAAGAATAGATTGTGTGCAACATACAGGAACACATTGTGATGCACCAAGACACGTAATGGAATATGAATTTGACGGAAGTAGAGCTAGGTATACACACGAAATGCCAGTAGACGCATATACTGGTGATGCAATTTGCTTAGAAATTAATGCAGCTAAATGGGAACTAATTACAGATAAACATTTAGAGGATGCTTGTGAAAGAGCTAATATCAAACCAGAAGAATTAGAAGGCATGATTGTATGTCTAAATACAGGAATGCATAGACAGTTTGATGATTCGAAAGATTACTACCACTACTCATGTGGAACAGGTGTAGATGCAGGGAAGTGGTTTGTAAAGTATAAAGTAAAATGCGTAGCAATGGACATGCAAGCACTAGACCATCCACTACATACAGCAATGGGAACAAATGGAGCAACAAAATTAAATCTTATGGGAGCTTCAGGAAGACCAATTACTGAAGAGTACAAAGAGAAATTTGGAGAAGAAGCTTATGCTGAATTTGACAAAGAACTATATATTAAGATACATGGACAAGAAGCATATGATGAAAAGTTTGGAGATTTAGAAGCAATTGGTTGCTGGGGAACTTGGGAACCATGCCATAAGCAAATGCTAGGACACGGAATTGTAGGAGTTGAAAACTTAGGTGGAGATCTAGATAAAGTTTCAGGTAAGAGATTTAGATTCTTCTGTTTCCCTATTAGATGGTATATGGGTGACGGTGCTATGGTAAGATGCGTTGCAGAAATAGATGAAGATCAAGTAAATGATGTTCCAGATAGAGTTTACAACTATGGCGGGTGTATTTAAGCCTCTTTAGTATATATAAATGATAAGGCTATAAAAGAATATTAAATATTTAGAGGTGTGAAATGAAAAACAATTCAAAAAGCGTAGTTAACTTTGGAAGCCATGGATGGGTGCTAATACTGTATTGCCTATTAATATTTTTCTTCTATGTAGGAATGTGTAATGACGGGACAAATGCGACTGGCCCTGCGATTGCGGAAAATATGGGAGTAGAACTACCTGAAATATTAGGTGGAAATTCAATTGGTGGAGTTTTAGGGGTAATATTATTTGTTATTTTAGGGCAAGTAAATAGAAAGATTGGTGCAAGAATAACATCTGGGATGTGTTGTATTGTTGCAGGAGCAGCGTATATAGCAATGTGTAATGCAACAAGCGTTACAATGTACACCGCTTTTTACACAATAGTAGTTGGAACAATAATGTCTGCAGGATACATTTCAGGAGGAACACTGGTTGCTCGTTGGTTCCCTAAAAGAAAAGGGATGGTAATGGGATATACAACAATGGGGCTTAACTTAGCTTCAGCAATATATGTACCAATCACTTTATTTAGTATTTCAACTTTTGAAGGAATCCAACTAGGAGCAGTTCCAATCGGTATTGGATGTATAGTGTTAGGAATTATAGGATTACTAGTTATTAGAAATACTCCAGAAGAAAGAGGAACTAACCCAGATAACGTTTCAGATGAAGTTTATGCTTTAGAATATGATACTCAAGACAATGTAGAAGATACGGCTGGTTGGACAACAGGCAAACTATTGAAAACAAAAGAACTTTGGTTAGCTGCAATAGCAACAGGCATATTTCAAATTTGTTCTGTAGGCGTAATGACGCAAATGGTACTTAGAAATGTTGAGTTCGGATTTGAAATGGCAACGGCTGTATCAATTATGTCTGTAATAGCTATAATTGGAATATGCGGATCATGGCTAGTAGGTCTTATAGATGACAAAATAGGAACAAAGAAAACTATGATTGGTTTTGGAATTTGGTATGCGGTAGCACTATTTCTAAACGCGTCTGAAGTAATGAGCCTTGTTTATGTATCAATGTTTATGATAGGAATGGGGATTGGTGGATCAGCCAACTTTATGACATCACTTCCAACCTCAATTTTCGGAAGACATGGATATGATAAAGTAAATAGTGTACTATTCCCTATGCAAGGGGTGCTAACAGCATTCTGCTTTGCAATTAATGCTGCAGTACTGAGCATGACAGGTTCTTACAGATTTGTATATGTAACACTTGGAGCACTCGCAATAGCAAACGTAATAATTATATTATTCATAAATGAAAATAAATACAATAGAGACAAAAAAGCTGAAATGCATAACTAATGATGTACTAGGTACAGCAAAGAGTATAATAATGTAAAACTCAGTTTTAGATTAAAAAAATTAAATTAGCAAGAAGAAAGACTAAAAGGAGATAAATAAATGGCAAAAACTATAATTACAGTAGCAACTACTGGAGCATGGCCAACAAAAAAACACAACCCTAATATACCTATGACGCCAGCAGAAATAGCAAAAGATGTATATGCATGCTGGAAAGCAGGTGCAGCAATATGCCATCTTCATATGAGAGATGATGAGGGTAAAGGTACCATGTCTACAGATAAGTTCATAGAAACTGTAGAACTAATTAGAGCATATGAAGATTGCGATATAATCCTTAACCTTACTACATCAGGAGACTTAAATGCGACTGATGAATCACGCCAAGCTCACTTAAAGGCTATTAAGCCTGAGCTTGCTTCATATGACTGCGGATCAATGAACTGGATGCATAATAGTTTGTTCATTAACCATCCAAAGTTTCTTGAAGAGCTAGGGCATACTATGCAAGAGAATGGTGTTAAACCAGAAATTGAAATTTTTGATGCAGGGATGGTTTATAACTCACTATACTATTTGAAAAAAGGAGTTTTAAAAGCACCTTGTCATTATCAGTTTGTTCTTGGAGCAGCAGGTGGATCAACAGCTACAGTAGAAAATTTAGTATACCTTAAGAATTTACTACCAGAGGGTTCAACTTGGGGAGCTTTAGGAATTGGCCATGGTCATGTGCCAATTATGTTAGCAGCAGTAGCAATGGGTGGACATCTGAGAGTTGGCATGGAAGATAATGTAATGTACTCAGCTACAGAACTTGCAGAATCAAATGCACAACTAGTAACAAGAGCAGCAGATATTATTAAAATCGCTGGAAATGATGTAGCGACTCCAGCTGAGGCAAGAGAAATTTTAGGATTATAATCTGTACTAAATTACATAAAAATACATATTTTAACAGACTTTAATATTTATTAAGGTCTGTTTTTTATGTATAATAGATTAAGAAAATTCAAAGATATTTCCAAATCACTTCGCTAGAGAAAGTGCGCCAAGAAAGGAGGTTCTGGTATATTTTGCAAAAATACGCCAGAGAAAATATATGATATTTAAGAAAACCAAGAACATATACGAAATGCTTGAAGGCTTTAATAAAACTATAGAGGCGAGTTTATGGGAATTTGAGAACTTCCTTGATATCTATGGAGAGGGAAAAGATTATAAATTATTAGAAGAGAGTAGAAGAAAGATAGATGAACTAGAAGCTAATGCAGATAGTTTGCGAAGAAAAGCAGTTGATGATTTATTGACTCACCCAATGCTACCTCAAACTAGGACAGAAATATTAGAATTAATTTTAACCATGGATAAAATACCTAATAGGTGCCAAGACATTTCAAGGCAAATAGTAAATGAAAATATGCGAATGTCAGAGGAAGTAAAATCTGCTTTAATGAATATAATTAGCTTAACAAAGGGACAGTTAGAATACTTGTTTTTAGTGCTGAAGGCGTTATTTGCAAATTATGAATCTATAATAAAGGATCATAAACTTCTTGAGGAAATAAGTAGGGTAGAAAAAGAGATTGACCAGATAGAAGGATCTATTATAAGAAAGATATTCAATGAAGAAGAAGATCTTGCCTATAAAGTCTACATGAAAACACTTATAAATTCTGTATGTGATATTTCTGACAAAATAGAGAATATTGGAGATAGTATTCATATTATGGCTGTGTTAAGAAAGGTATAGAGGTTAAGGTATATGAATAGCTTAATTTACCTTCTGTCAGGTGGTTTCCTTGGTTTTACACTAGGTGCAAACGATGCATCTAATGTTTTTGGTGTGGCGGTTACTACTGGTACAGTAAAGTATGGTAGAGCGGTAATTATTACAGCTATATTTGTAATAATTGGTGCCTATGTAGATGGGGCAAGTGGCATTGAAAATTTAAGTGAATATGGATATTCTAGTGGAGTCACCACTGTAGTGGCAGCTTTTTTTGTTATGCTTTCAGCGGGTATAACGGTGATGCTGATGACGGTGCTGTCTTTTCCTGTATCAACATCTCAATGCGTAATTGGGGCTATAATAGGCTGGGGCCTAGTTATGGGGCAAGCAGACCTTACAGCGACAACAAAATTTATAGGCGCCTGGGTATTGACACCTATCGGGGCAGGATTAATTAGCTATATACTTTACTCCTTTGCAAAGAGAATAGTAACTGACAGAGTAAAGAGCTTAGCTTCTTATGATAAGATGATTATTGTAGGGTACTATATTGCAGGAATAATAGGAGCATACTCTTTAGGGGCAAACAACGTAGCTAATATTACAGCTTTATATACAGGAGAAGTTAACTTAATTAATAACCAAGTAGCTTCAATTATTGGAGGAGTATCAATAGCAATTGGAGTACTAACTTATAGCAAAAAGGTAATGTATACTGTTGGAGACAGAATAGCTTCGCTGAACCCCTTATCAGGGTTCTTAGTTGTACTTGCAAGCGCGATTACTGTGTTTATCTATGCAAAAGTAGGGATACCAGTATCTTCATCACAGGCTATTGTAGGAGCTGTAGTTGGAGTTGGACTTACAACTGGAATAGCTAATGTCGATTTTAAAGTATTAAGAAATATAGGAGTGGCTTGGTTTGGCACTCCTAGTATGGCATGTGGTTTGGCATTTTTGATAGGGAATTTGTATTTATAAAAAAAGATGCTACTTCGCAGCACCCTTTTTGATTTTAATTGATTGTCTATATATTACTCAGCACTATCCTCCCCTATAATGATAGGCTCCACACCTGTTTTAGTAAATTCATCAACACTGTTGCCATCATAGGCGATTAAGGATAGCTTATCTTTTTCTAGAATGACAAATCCTATTGTTTCATTATCTATATCTAGTCTGTAAATATTACTAGAAAGCTTGGTATAGACTCCCTCAGTAGAAGGGTTACCACCTACTGAATAGTAAAATTCATTTCCTTCAGACGAAGTAGTTAGAAAAGATAAGTATTCTACTTCCAGA
>CAYJFM010000044.1:0-3741 GCA_964369805.1 uncultured Oscillospiraceae bacterium | reverse complement strand
TGAATATTACATTAAAAAAAGCATATTTAGCGAAAGAGTTTGATGGAAACTATCTAACACGTATCCAGTCTGAGATCCATTTGTTACGAGTTATCGACCACAAGCGTTTGTGTTTCACCCCATTAATCATTTTGAAACGCCATTCAGTTTTAGGCGCACGAGCTATGATAGGTTCACTTTCTGTAGCTGAAACAGAAGGTGAAGTACTAGCGTAAATTGTGATTGAAGGGTTATTACAGGAATACCCACCGGTAAAAATAATACCGACTAATAATAATGTTAATATTTTCCTTTTCATAATTAATTAAATCCTTTCTTTATGGGCAATAAGGAATAAGGTGCTATCGATAACTCTTCTTCCTGTAGAGCAGTCTCAAAAAGTTCGTCATCAACATATAATCCATATGTACCATCTTCATTTTCGAGCAAATAGGAATTTTCAGCTGTTACCTCAATTGGTTCTCCAGGTACTAAATCTGGCGCATCGTAGAAAGCTGGTTGAACTATAATTAGATTTGAAATTATAAAGGTTATGATAATTCCTAAATAAAATAAACTTATAAACCCTTTATTTTTCTTTTCGTCAGATAAAACGATTTTAAACCTTTGTTCAATCATTGTTTCTTTGTTTGTACTTACTAAAGCAGAGCAAGAAGCTGTTTTTAAGAACCGACTATCTCCTTGGACTGAACTATGTTTTATTATAGATAACAGGGTTCCGAGATATTGAAATTTATCCTCTGAAGACATTTTTTTTACAACTTCTGTATCACAACGAACTTCAAGCATATGGTCTAAATTTTTTCTCATCAAATGAATGAAAGGATTCCACCAAAAGATGATACAAAGTATCTGAAAGATGAGCTTTATCCATGAATCTTTCTTTTTAAAGTGCATCCATTCGTGAGACAGAATATGAAATAATTCCTTTTCGCTAATAGAAAAACTAGGAAGTATTATGGTAGGATTTAAAAAACCTGTCACCATAGGAACGGAAACTGTCTGTGAGCTAATAACTTTTATATCAAATTTTTTCTTTTCATTTGAAGTTATAGTGCTTAGTATATTCAAGACTTTCTTATCTTGAACTGGGCTGAAGGTTTGAAGGCTATTTCTGACCTTTATAGCTGAAATTACGAGTTTGACTGAGAAATAAAGAGAACCTACTATCCAAATGAAAACGAATAGATTTAAGACGGAAATTATAGTGCCGTTATCAAAAATTATGAAAGGGTCGGTTAAGAATAGATACAGTGTAGTATATATTATCTCGGTTTCTAGGGTGATTGTAAAAGGTAGTTCGAAAACAAAAATAGCCCTACATATGCATAAAATGGCAAGAAATAAAAGAGGAGCAATGGTGAAATTTTTTATAAAATCAGTATTTTTCCTTAGGAAATATAAGATTATTATTAATAGATTACACCACATTATGGCTGATATAACGGAAAATATAGTGATAAAGTAATAGGTGTACATAGTTATTTACCTCTTAAAAAACAATTAGTGAGTGGGCCCTTATATGTTAGACCAGAATTTTATTTTCCATTATATTATATTGTATATTTCTTTGTCAAACATTGTTAAAGTATTTATATAATTAAGCTTTTATTATAATATAATAAAAATCCTAATTTGTTTTGTAATTGAAAGAAAAATAAATGAAGATTAAACAGTATTTGCTGTCTTTGTATATTTGTTAAGGGGGCTATGTTTAACTAAGAGAGCCAGAACTTTACATTTCTAAGGAGTGGTGCACTTGTATTTAGAAGTTTAGAAAGCCCTAATCACATCAGGCATATAGGTATCTTCGGAAAAGAAAGAATATGCAGAAGTGCTAAGTCGTGAAAATACAACTGAAAACAACACTAGCACCGCAACTTTTGAGACAGACAAGTTGCTTGAGAAAATCCTAGAACGCGAGAATACTCACAAATAAAGAAATAGCCAAGATAGGATACTTAACCCTAACTGGCTATTATACAAAAGTTTGTGAAAACTAAGGAACCGCTGTATACGGAACCGTACGTGCAGTGGTGCGAGAGGTAGGAGGGATTATTCTATTCCTCCTACTACTCAATTAGGTTGCTTATAAATTACTCAGCACTATCCTCCCCTATAACGATAGGCACATCTTCTGTCTTATCAAATTTAAGAACACTGCTGCCATCTTGATCGACTAAAGATAGCTTGTCATTTTCTAGAATAACAAATCCCATTGTTTCATTTTCTATATCTAGTCTGTAAATATTATTGGAAAGCCTAGTATAGACTCCCTCAGTAGAAGGATTACCACCTAGTGAATAGTAAAATTCATTTCCTTCAGATTCAGTTGAAGTGGTTAGAAAAGATAAGTACTCTACTTCCTGAGGGGTATCCTCATTAGCTGCATAGGTTCCTCTTATATAAAATCCACTATCGTGTTTAGTAAGTATGTTTACTAAATATATATTTGTAATAACTGAGACTATAATTATACTTATAGTAACTATTTTGAACAACTGTGTTTTATTAATTGATCCAGCATCTTCCTTTATTAAAGCAAACATTTTTCTTTTCATATTATATTTCTCCTTTTGTACAATAAACTTAAAAGATCTAACTAATAAGGCGTCTTCACTTGTATTGCGTAAATTATATAATAGATATATTTAAAATGCAATAGTATAATTATATAAAATATAACTGTTATACAATAAAATCAATACTATATTGACATTACTAAAACGATGTGATAATATTAGCAAAATAACTTATAACGGCTAGGAAAAAGCGGTTTAAAGTTAGACTGTTAGACTAATGCATATTATGCTCTAAACTAAATATCGTTTACAATGATATAATCTAATACTTAAAGTCATATTGAAGGGAGAGTAATGAAAAAATATATACTAATACTAGTAAGCTTGATAATTATTGTATCTATTGGGTTTCGAATTTACACAATAAATAGTGAAAATGCTAATATGGATAGTGTTGAGGAAATATATCAAATTGGTCAATGGGTAGAGTACGAAGGGGCTGATAGATTTGATCAAACTGAAAATACTGATGGATATTCTGCTAAATTAATTGATTGCGAAAAAATGACAGTTGAAGCTTTTATTGAAAAATATCAGTTAAGCAAGGAAGATTACTTAATGAAATCAGCTGATGCAGAGAAAATGCTTAGTGAAGACGTACTTGTGCTCACTATGGAGTATAAGAATACAAAATCTGAAAATGGATATATACCGCTTGATGGCTATATGGTATTCGGAGATAATGACAACGAATCTTACTCATTAAATGAAACTCTATTAGAATTAACTAACCCATTACTCACAGCAGGAGGAGTACCAGGATTTACCCTAAACCCAGATTTAAATAGTGTAGAAGTAATAGTACCATTAAGTATGCTATCATATTCAAGTGGATATATTCCTTATGAACCTCCCAATTGGCCAAAGTATTTAATTTTAACAAATCATCCTGTAATTAAAAAAATAGAAATACCAGAAAATTCTATATAAAATAAAAATACCCTTACCATTATTATGGGGGTAAGGGTATTTTTTAGTCAACGTGAGCAAGAAAGGATAACCTTAATGAAAATAGGAAAGAAAACAATCATTATTGGAGTGAGCGCAGCAGTGATAATAATAGGGGTCATGTTTTTGGTAATTGGGCAAAACTATAACAAACCAACTATATACAAATCTCAAGAACTGATTGTATTAGACTCAAAGAAAGATAGTTCAA
>CAYJFM010000043.1:0-13448 GCA_964369805.1 uncultured Oscillospiraceae bacterium | reverse complement strand
CTCCACATTAGTTTACCTGATGTTTAATTGTGTTTTTTACTTTCTATCTATGAATATACCACCTGAAATGTTCCATGGACGCTATTTTTATAGGTATTTTTTATTACCATTTTGATTATTTCATTTTCCTCATATTAAGCCTATAGTTTTTAAAATAAATATATATGTAAAGATAGTAATAACAGAACAAACTGTTGTAATAACGACAATACTGCTAGCTATGTCTTCATCAGCCCCCATTTCTGCAGCCATAGTATAAGATGAAATAGCAGTTGGGGCACCCAGCATCATCATTATAATTGTTAGTTCAAGATCTCTAAAACCTATTAAAATTGCCAGCGATAGAAACATCAAGGGAAATCCAACTAGTTTCAAACTACTTGAGGTTACAATTAAGGATACTTCATGATCAGATAACTTTCTATTTCCAATACTAGATCCTAGTGTGACTAGCGCAATTGGTGTTGCAACTGTTGACATCATATTGAGTGTATCCTCTATCATTATGGGAAAGTCTACTCCTGTATATTTAATTATAAGGCCTAAGATTGTCCCAATTATTAGCGGATTTTTAGCTATGTTAGCCATAGCCTTTTTCCCATCACTAAATCCTTCTAGTACCAAAACTGAGGTAAAATTATATAAGGGTACTACTATTGCTATGACAACAACTACTAGGGCAACCCCCTCTTGGCCGTAGAGGCTAAAAACAATAGGGATCCCAAAGAAGATAAAGTTGCTTCTAAAAGCACCTTGAATTAAAGGGCCTCTTTTTTTATGATCTTTGCTTAGCTTCAAAAAAATAAACAAAGCAATTAAAACAGACAGTATGGTTACCAAAATTACAAAGCCAAGTAATTTGCCACTAATAAGACTTTCAATTTCTGCATTATATATATTCATCAGCAAAAGAACCGGCAAAAAAATTCTAAAAATAATTTTATTTAGTTCTTCTCTACTAGTTTCATTTAACCAATTTTTTTTATTTAATATAAATCCAATTCCCATTAGAGCAACCAATGGGAATACAGCATTTATTGAAGTCATTAAATTATTTAACATTTTTCCCCTTTTGTACAATCAATGCAAGTCACCAAATGTTAGTTTGGAATTTTTTCTATAGATACCCGCCAACATCAGAGTTAGATACCCACCACTGCACTATCCATTTTCCATGAGAACAGCTTTTTGTTTGAATGTTGTATTGCCCACCATATGTTGCTGCACTTTGATCAGCAAAGGCTTTACCAGCATTATAGGCAGCAGCCTCACTGTTAAAATGTGTTGCTCCACTATTAGCTGAACAGGTAGCCCCCACGCTAGACCCTGCAGATGAATTATTACTATTTGAATTTGTTGTAGATGGTGTTTCTGGCTCTTCTTCCTTTTCTTCTACATTAACTGTCATTTCCCCAGTTGAAGTGTTTCCATATTTATCAACAGCTTCAATTTTCAAAGTATATTTGCCTGGTTTTGCAAAATCAATCTCATCATCATTATAAGTAGTGTCTACATCAGATTCATCAATTATGAAAAAGTAAGGTGTCCAGTCTGTTACTTTTTTCCCCTCTTCCACATCTATGGAGCCTACTCTGTTTTCAATTTTTGGTGCAGTTGTATCTTCAATAATAATATTAACTGGTACTATTTCTTCACCATATTTAAGGTTTAATAAGTACTCGCCTACCGGCACAGGCTCTTCAGAAACTGCACGGTCTTCTACATTTAAAAGATAAGCTTCCAGAGGTGTCTCCGCAAATTCAACTTCACTTCGTATTTCGTCAATTTCTTTTAACTCTTTTTCACTCCACTCAAGTCCTTTTTCTTGCCAATATTCTCCATCTCCAATAAAAGATTTAGCTTCTATATCGTCTAAACTAATCAAAGTTCCGCTTTCTTTTCCATCTTCAAAGGTTATAAACACCGTACCGTACTCATAAACTACGTCCTTGGTGATTTCTGCAAACTTAACACTTGACGAGTTAGCAAGAAAGATTCCTACAATAATTGCAATAGCAATAATTCCTCCTATAGTAACAATAGCGATTTTTTTAATTTGTTTTTTATCATTTCCCGATGAGTTTTTTATTTCTTCCTCAGTAGCTTCCTCAACTATACTGCTAGTCACCTTGTCTGTCTCTCCCATATTATTTGGAATCACTTGAGGTGCAGAGCCACTGTCCGCTGGTGAAATTGTATGATCTATTATAGTTGTGCTTGATGCCTTGCTCATTTCAAGTTTAGGTGTACCTGCCACTTCCTTAGTTTTTGGTACCCCTGCTATTTCATTTTTTTCTTCAGTTTTATTTTCATTTGTGTCTAAACCTTTTGCTCCTAAAGATATCTCTTCCTTTCCTTCAATATCATCTCTTAAATCTGTTCCACAGCTTGAACAAAAGCTTACTTCCTTTTTAAATTCCCTACCACAACTTGTGCAATACATAGCTCCCTCCTATCTCTTGCTTTGAAATATTAGACATTTCATGTTAATTTTAAGTAATTCCGTTCCATGTCACTATTTTATCACAGGCTTTCAGGATTTTGTGTATTATTTCATTTAATTTGTGTTTATTTGTAAATTTTCAAAGAGTTTACCGCTGACCACTTCAGATAACAATAGTTATAATAAAACTCCTCCTACGGTACTCACGATTTACCATAGAAGGAGTTTTTAATTTACATAATTTAATACTCGCTAATATATTCTTATTTTTCCAAACTATCTTTGGCTAATTGCTTTATACAGTACAATAGCTGCTGCATTTGATGCGTTTAGGGAGTTTATTTTACCTTTGATTGGAAGTGAAACAACATAGTCGCTAGTTTCTCTTACAAGTCTGCTCACTCCTCTATCTTCTCCCCCAACAACAATTCCAATTGGCCCATCAAACTTAGCTTCATTGTAGTCAGTTCCATCCATGTCTAGGGCTGATATCCAAACCCCTGCTTCTTGCAATTCTTTCATTGCATCTACTAGGTTAGATACCTTTGCTACTAAAATATGCGCTGCTGCTCCTGCTGATGTTTTAATTACAGTGTCGTTAACTGCTACTGCTCGTCTTTTTGGAATAATAATACCATGTACTCCTGCGCATTCAGCAGTTCTCATAATTGCGCCTAAGTTATGTGGGTCTTCAATTCCATCTAATAGCATAATTAGTGGCTCTTCTTCTCTTTTCTTTGCAAGCTGAAGAATGTCAGAAATTTCGCTATACTTAAATGGTGAAATAATTCCAACTACACCTTGGTGCTTCGCATCGAAGGCATTGTATGAGTCTAAAACTCTATGAATCTTTTCTTTCGGGCAGATTGTTACTTTAACGCCTTGCGCTTTTGCTTTACCCATAATCTTTGAAGTAGATCCTGAAGCCCCATCTTGAACTAAAATTTCTTCAAGGGTGAATGAAAGTTTTTTGCCTCCCTCTTCTGCCATCTCTGCAGCTAGTAGAACTTCCATCACTGCATTACGTCCAAAAATCAAGCTATCTGAGTCTATTCGTTCCTTTGCGATTTTATTTTCTTTTGGTTTGTTTTGCTTTACAGGTCTTCCTGGCTTTCTAGGTCCTCTTTCGGTTCTGCTATTGCCTCTTCCTGCATTTTTATCTCTATTATTTCTCACTTTTTTTCCTTTCATACACGTAAAATGTGTAGCTAATATTATTTTCTTCTCTAGCGTCACCTTGCCAAGTTATTTCAAACTCATTTGACTGATCTAAGTCTGGAAAAAAGACGTCGCCTTGGAATATTTTATCTATTTTTGTTACATAAACTTTATCACACTCTGGAAGTAGCATCTTATATATTTGCTCTCCCCCTGAAACCATAATCTCTTCTTTTGGTGTATTTTCCAAAAGCTCAAAAGCTTCTTCTTTTGAATTTACTGCAATGTAGTCCCTATTTTCAAATTTTACTTCTTTAAAGTTCTCATCCCTAGTTAATATTATATTTTTTCTCTTTGGTAGTGGCTTTCCTCCGGGAAGACTTTCTAGTGTCTTTCTTCCCATAATTATTGTTTTATTTAAAGTTTTCTCTTTATAATACTGAAGATCTCCTGGCAAATGACACAGAAGCTCTCCTTCTTTGCCGATTGCCCACTGCCTGTCTACTGCAACTATCATATTCATAAGTTACACCTCTTTTGTTTGCTCCATCCCATGCCTATAACGTTTCTCATCTCACTTAAATTGCAATTGGAATATTTTTGATTTGCGGATTTTTTTCATAATCTTCTATAACAAAGTCATCTATAGTAAAATCATAAAAATTAGTAATACTTGGATTCATTTTAAATTTTGGTGCTGGAAACTGCTCCCTAGTTATCATTTCTTTAATTACTGGCACATGTCTATCATATATATGCGCATCTGAAATAACATGAACTAATTCACCTGCTTTTAATCCTGATACCTGTGCAAACATCATTAGTAGTACTGAATATTGAACTACATTCCAATTGTTTGCTGCAAGTATGTCTTGTGATCTTTGATTTAAAATTCCATTTAGAGTATCCCCCGTTACGTTAAAGGTCATACTATATGCACAAGGTTCAAGGCCCATCTCCATGATATCGTCAAATTTATATATATTTGTCATAATTCTTCTTGAATAAGGAGTGTTCTTTAACTGCCAAAGCACATTATCTACCTGGTCCATTTCGCCGTGGGGAAACTGATATTTTACACCAAGTTGATATCCATAGGCTTTACCAATAGATCCCTTTTCGTCAGCCCATTGGTCCCATATTCTACTATTAAGTTCATTTATATTATTTGATTTTTTTTGCCAAATCCAAAGTATTTCATCAATGGCAGATTTTATTGCTGTAGGTCTCAGTGTTAACGCTGGGAATTCTTCACTCAGATTATATCTATTTACTACACCGAAAGTTTTTATTGTGTGGGCTGGCGTACCATCGTCCCATTTAGCCCTAACTGTTTGCCCCTCTGTAGAAAATCCTTCATCTATTATTTTTTCACACATTTTCACAAATTTTTCATCTGCTTTGCTCATATTTTTCTCCTAAATTTTAATTAACAGTCCTCAGTTTTGAGTTTAGAAGAATAGATATCTAACACCTATTCCTATTAGCCCTAAAACTATTATAACAACGTAAATTTTTTCCGTTCTAGAAAAAGGCTTTTTACCAGACTTAGTTCCTTCTCGCTCTTCTTGCTTTCTAACAGCCTCTTCATTTTGCTTAGCATATTCTCTATTAGTTTTATAGTAGTCTGTAAAAAAATCTGTAAAAAGTGTTCTGCTCTTATTGATTTTACCTTTAGTCTTTTCTTCTGATCCTTTATTTGCCATGATTGTCCCTTTCAACTATTTCTATTGCTGCCTTCACTATCTCATCTATTCGTTCATGGTTCTCTAGCATGTAAAGATATCCTATTAAAGCCTCAAAAGCTGTGGCCAGCTTATATGTTACAGGGTCTAAATTTTTAGGTTTAGACAAAGTCTTTCTGTTTCTAGCCCTCTTAGCTAAGGAAGCCTCTTCCGCTGACAATGTTTCAAAGATGCTTTTTAACACCTTTGCTTGACTAGCACCATTTACATACTTTACGGCTTCTTTATGAATGCCATGAATATGAGGAGATCCTTTTGCTACTATGTACTTTCTAATAGCTAACTCATAAACTCCATCGCCTATGTACGCTAGCACTGTTGTGTTCATGCTATTTACTTTTGTTTTATTCATGCTAGTCTCTAATTATCTGCACACCTTGAGGTGTATCTTTAATTGTAATCCCTTGTGCTTTAAGGATATCTCTAATTTCGTCTGCTCTTGCAAAATTTTTGTCTTTTCTTGCTTGTTGCCTCTCTTCAACTAGTTTTTCGATTTCAGAGTCAATTCCGTTCTCTTCTTCAATGTCTTGAAGTAAGCCCAATACATCTGTTAACTCTTGTAACTTTGCAAGAGAAGCTTCTGCCATTTCTTTAGAAATTCCTTCTTTAGCTGCCGAATTTATAGCTCCTACTAGCCCGAATATAGCAGTTATTCCATCGGCTGTATTTAGGTCATCATCCATGGCCTTAATAAATTCGCCTTTGTACTGTGCAAAAGACTCAAGAGTTTTCTCTTCTTCTTCAGTTATTGTTCCTTCAGTTGTACTAATTAAGTGAAGTAGATTTTGCTTTGAATTTTCCATTCTAGCCAGACTATTTTTTGCTTGACCCATTAACTCTTCGCTAAAATTGATTGGATTTCTATAGTGCCCTGAAAGAAGGAAGTATCTTATTACTTCTCCTTTGTATTTTTTCAAAATATCTCTAACTGTGAAGAAGTTTCCTTTTGACTTTGACATCTTTTCATTATCTATTGTGATATATCCATTATGCATCCAGAAATTCGCAAATTGTACTCCATTTGCTGCTTCAGATTGGGCTATTTCATTTTCGTGGTGAGGGAAAGTTAGGTCCTGACCACCTGCGTGTATGTCAATTGTTTCTCCTAGGAATTTCTTTGCCATAGCGGAGCATTCAATATGCCATCCTGGTCTTCCCATACCCCATGGGCATTCCCATGCAATTTCATCATCAAATTTTCTTGCTTTCCATAATGCAAAATCCATTGGATCTTTCTTTTTTTCTTCAATCATAATTCTAGCGCCAAGCTCTAAGTCTTCAACGTTTTGCTTAGAAAGTTTCCCGTAATCTTTGAAGTTTTTAGCCTTATAGTATACATCTCCATCAACTTCATAGGCATAACCTTTTTCAATAAGGGTTGCCACTAAGTCAATAATTTCCTGAATATTTTCTGTTACCTTTGGGTGCGTTGTCGCTTTATTTACGTTAAGAGCTTTTGCGTCTTTGTAGTATTCTTCAATGTACTTTTCACTTACAACTCCTGCATCTAGACCTTCTTCTTTTGCTTTATTTATAATTTTATCATCAACATCAGTAAAGTTTTGAACAAAGTTTACATTGTTTCCTGTGAATTCGAAGTATCTTCTAAGTGTATCAAAAACAACAAATGGCCTTGCATTTCCAATATGGAAATAGTTGTATACTGTTGGCCCGCATACGTATATTTTTATTTCATTTGGGTCTACTGGTACAAATTCTTCTTTTTTTCTTGTAAGTGTATTATAAATTTTCATCATTATTTCCTCTCTATACTTTCTACTTCTTCTTTTGACTTACATTTATTACAATTGCAGTCATCACCGCTGCCTTTACACTGTCCGCAGCCACTGCCATCTCTTTTCCCTTTTTGTCTATATTCTGCAAGAAGCTTCTCCATTTTTGCCATTTGTTTTCTTAACTCTTCCATTTCTTGATGAACTGGGTCTGGTAAATCTACTAGGTTCATGTCCTCTGTGCTTTTAGCTCCACTAGTCCTAACAATTGTTCCTGGTATTCCTACTACCGTTGCTCCATCTGGCACCGCTTTAAGAACTACTGAGCCAGCTCCTATCTTTACATCATTTCCTACTGTAAAAGGACCTAAAACTTTAGCACCTGAAGATATAATTACTCTATCCCCAATAGTTGGGTGTCTTTTTCCTGTATCTTTTCCGGTCCCTCCAAGAGTAACTCCTTGATATATTGTTACATCATTTCCTACTTCTGCTGTTTCCCCTATTACTACTGCCATACCATGGTCTATTAAACATCGTTCCCCAATGGTTGCTCCAGGGTGGATTTCTATTCCTGTTATCCACCTTGTCATCTGTGACATCATTCTGGCAAATAACTTTATATTATGTTTATAGAGAAAGTGGGCTGGTCTATGCCACGACAATGCCCAAACTCCAGGATAACATAGAAGAACTTCTATTACATTTCTTGCAGCCGGATCTTTTTCTAGTATCGCTCCAACATATCCCTTCATATATTTAAACATATATCCTCCCTTAATCGTCAGGTTCTAAATCATCACCATGAAAATCTGATCCTCTAGTTAGTATCAGTCCATTTTTATTACCTATATTTGCAAAAACTTTTTTTTCTGTTTCTGAGTAAAATCTATACCAAGCTTCAACGCCTTCTAGCCCAATATCTTTAAGTTCACAAATTAGCTTTTCAGCATTTTCAAAGTACTCTGAGCTTCCCATCCTCCCAATATGCCTAACTCTGCCAGGATGAGCAATAACTGGCACACCGCCACTTTCACGAATAAGTTCAATTGCCTCAGCAGCTTCAATTTTCTTTTTTCCAATAGCCCGTATTTCTGGCTTATCAAAAATTCCGCCTGTTCCAAAAGCCTCATCCATAGTTTTAATATAGCCTTTGGCTAGGAGCGCCCTTGCAATGAGCGGCTTTCCAATATAAGTCTGTCCCTCCCAAAAGATTACATCCTTAAGCTCTATATCATAGCCAATCCCTACTAGCTCTCTAATTAGTCTTTCATTACGTTCTCGCCTAAAGTGCTCCAGTTCTTTCAATCTTTTGTATAGTACTTGATTATCCTCATCAACACCATATCCTAATATATGTACCCCAATGTTCCTTCCATTAAAATATTGCTGAGCAGAAAGTTCTACACCTGAAACAAAAGAAAGCCCAAGCTTTTCCGACTCTGCCCTTGCTTCCTTAATTCCCCAAACACCATCATGATCAGTTAAAGAAACTAGCTTAACCCCCTCTTCTGATTTCTTTTTAATTAAATCAGTTGGCGAAAGCTCTCCGTCAGAAAAGTAAGAGTGCATATGCAAGTCTACCTCTCTATTATCAAATTTTGTGTCAATGATATTTTTTATTTTATCCATCCTTAATTCTAAGCTACATGTCTTAACATACTTCATATATCTAAAGTATGCGCACTAATTATAT
Organism: uncultured Oscillospiraceae bacterium; assembly: GCA_964369805.1. Classification (GTDB taxonomy): domain Bacteria; phylum Bacillota; class Clostridia; order Peptostreptococcales; family Anaerovoracaceae; genus CAYJHC01. The sequence goes on along the minus strand of CAYJFM010000043.1, from coordinate 4,673 downwards.
AATACCTTAATTTTGGATAGTTTTCAAATGATACTTGTGAAACTTATGGGAAATTTAATTGTATTATATATTGTTTATCTATTATCCTACTTACCTTTACTTTTACCTTGGTACATTGTAAACTGTTAATATATATATTGATAAAGGAGGACAATATGTTATTTAATAAAATTTCAATTTTAACAGAAGATTTTAAAATACAAAAGAATATGTACGTTGGGACTATTGGCGAAAAAATTGCTTATATTAGTGAGTTCCCACCTGAGCCTGAAGAGGCATATAAATATGGAAATGTGTACAAAAACTGCCACGGAAAGCTATTAATGCCGGGGTTTTACAATAGCCATACTCATATACCAATGACCATATTAAGAGGGTACGGTGAAAATCTAAACCTAAACGACTGGCTTCACAAGAGAATTTTTCCATTTGAAGCAAAGCTTACAGGTGAATATGTATACTGGTCTACGCTACTTGGCCTAGCAGAATCATTAAAGTTTGGTATTGTTTGCAATAACGACATGTATATGCATATTAACGATATGTGCAAAGCCTATACTGAAGCAGGTGTGAAAGGAAACATTAATGATGCCTTCACTTGTTTTGACAGAAAAAACCTTCAGGATTTATACGCTTATGGAAATTCAATTGAATTGATGCAGGAATACAATAGCAAAAATAGCGGGAGAGTTCAAGTAGAGTTTGGTTTGCATGCAGAGTATACCTCAACAGAAAAAATTGTTCGTCAACTAGCAGAAGCTTGCAAGGAGCATAACTCTCCTATCCATGTCCATGTTTCTGAATCCAAAGCAGAAGTAGAAGAGTGTAAAAAAAGAAGACTTGGAAGAAGTCCTGTTGAGTACTTTAAAGACTTAGGGCTCTTTGATGTAAGGGCAACCGCTGCACACTGTGTTCATATAGATGAAAGAGATGCTGCTATTTTGGCAAAGAAAAATGTAACAATTAGCACAAACCCAATTAGTAACCTTAAACTAGCAAGCGGTGTTATGCCTGCTAAGATTGCTCTTGAAGCAGGAGTGAATATTTCAATTGGAACAGACGGCGTTGCTAGTAACAATAATCTAAACTATTTTGAAGATATGAAGTTCTATTCTTTAGTTCAAAAAGGCTTTAGCGGAGATCCTACTCTAGTTACACCAGCCCAAGCTCTACATGCAGCTACAAGAGGAGGTGCAATTGCTACTGGCCGTCTTGATTGTGGAGTTATTAAAGAGGGTTATAAGGCAGATATGATAATGCTAGACATTGACAAACCATATATGATGCCATCAGAAAATTTAGTAAACCATTTAGTTTACGCAGGTAATGGCGGCGACATTGTCATGACTATAGTAGATGGCGAAATTCTTTACGAGGAAGGCGAATACACAACAATAGACATAAAGAAAGTAAGCTACGAAGTAGAAAGAGCTTACAAAAATATTACATCAAGAATATAAGGAAGCAAATATAGCGACATCGTAGTATAACTAAAAATAAGATAATAAATTGCGCAGGATTTTGCCTATTATACTAGGAGCATATTTGCTGAGGAAGCGCGCGTATTAAAATACGTAAGCAAGGAAGCAAATATAGCGACAAAGTAGTATAACTAAAAATAAGATAATAAATTGCGCAGGATTTTGCCTATTATACTAGGAGCATATTTGCTGAGGAAGCGCGCGTATTAAAATACGTAAGCAAGGAAGCAAATATAGCGACAAAGTAGAATAGGCAAAAGACAAGCAAAAGGAGGAAAAATGATAGAATTACTATCCCCAGCAGGCACCCAAGCCGCACTGAAAGCCGCGGTTAACGCTGGTGCAGACGCCATTTACATTGGTGGCAAAGAATTTAATGCTAGGCGTAATGCCGAAAATTTTACAGAAGAGGAAATACTAGAAGGCATTAGATATGCTCATTTGAGGGGAAAGAAAGTATATCTTACTCTTAACACCCTTATTAAGAAGACTGAAGTTAAGGAGCTTATTAGAGAGCTTAAATTTATTGCTTCTGCTGGTTTTGATGCTATTATACTTCAAGACCTTGGGGCTCTTGAAATTATAAAGAAAGTTATACCTAGTATTCCTCTTCATGCTTCTACGCAGATGTCTGCTCATAGCGTTTCTGATTGCTTGGCTTTGAAAAACCTAGGATTTAAGAGGGTTGTTCTAGCTAGGGAGCTTACGCTTGATGAAATTAAGGAAATTACGGATAAGGTGGATATTGAAACTGAGGTGTTTATACATGGGGCACTTTGCGTGAGTGTTTCTGGGCAGTGCTATTTTAGCTCTGCACTGGGGGAAAGAAGTGCAAATAGAGGGCTTTGTGCTCAGGTTTGCAGGCTTCCTTTTTCTCCTACTAAGAAAGAGCAGTATGCCCTTTCACTTAAGGATCTTAGCTATATTGATCAGCTTGAGTTTCTTAAAACAGCTAGAGTTTCTTCTTTTAAAATTGAAGGTAGAATGAAGAGGGCTGAGTATGTTTATCAGGCTACTGATTGCGCTAGGAAAGCTCTTGATGGCAAAAGCTATAGTAGCGAACTATTGGAAAACGTATTTTCTAGAAGTGGGTTTACTAATAGTTACCTTGAAGGCAAGGATAGTGGCTACTTTGGAACTAGAAGAGATGAAGATAAAGAGAAATCTAAAGCTGTGCATAAATCTATTTCTGAGAAAATCAATGAAGATAATTCTAAAGTTCTGATAGATGTTTTATATAGTTTCACAGAGGACTCTAATCCAACTATTACAATTACAACTTTAGATGGTAAGGTTGGATTTTCAGAAGGCAGTAAACTTGAGCATTCACAGAATAAGCCTTTGACAGAGGCATCTTTAGAAAAAAGCCTTTCTAAGGTTGGAGGTACTCCTTATATTGTAAATTCCATTCGTGGCAATTTAGATCAAGGACTCTTCTGCTCTGCAAAAGAAATTAATAACATGAGACGTGAAGCACTTGAACAAATTGATAGCCAGATCTTAGGAAAAAATGAGTATAGGACTAATTTTTCTGACTTTAATTTATTACCTTCTCCTCGTCTCGATAATTACACACCTTACCTTGTATCAAGTGTTAGCTTTGCTGGGCAAGCAAGTGAAGAAATGTTTGAAAAGTCAAGATATGTAGCAATTCCATTATTTGAAATAAAGAACTTAGATAAAAATTTATTAAATGAGTATAAAAGAAATATTATTGTAGAGCTCCCTAGGGTTTACTTTGAAAGCGAAGAATCTTTACGAAATGCCTTGTTAGACTCGAAATCTTTAGGTCTGACTAATGGTAAGGCTCATACTATTGGTAGGATAAAAATGCTTAAGGATTTGGGATTTGAAATTCATGGAGGGTTTGGGCTGAATCTATTAAATGATTATGCTATTTCTCTTTTAGAGAAAGAATATGGTGTAAAATCCCTTACACTTAGCCCTGAAATACTTGCATCCCAAGCAAAAGAATTAAATCACAGCTGCCATGTTAATGTTTTGGGTTACGGTTATCTGCCAATGATGGTAACAAGAGTCTGTCCTATTAAAGGAATAGTTGGCTGTAAAAACTGTACAAGCAAAGTTTTAAAAGATAGAAAAGGCGTGGAATTTGATATTGTATGTAACGAGAAAAAAACCTTTGAAATTTTAAATAGCCAACCCCTATATATAGGCGATAAGCAAGATAAATTCGTGAACATTAACTCTTTTGAATTAATGTTTAAGAAAGAATCTGCTGAAGAGTGTAAAAATATAATTTCTCAGTTCCAAGATGAATATGAGAAGCGAAATATAACAAGAGGCTGTTATTTCAGAAAAATAACTTAGTGTAATAGATGAAGGAGAACTTATGAACGACTTTCAGAACTTAGAATTCTCACAAGAGCAGGCAGAGCAAATCTTATTTAAAAAATACAAAAAAAGAGCTAGTAATATTAGCCTTTTATATTTTACTTTACCTGTTTTGCTTGTTCTTGTAATTGGCTATATTGCTATTAACTATCTAGGCCTCCCTGAAGCATTTATTTTTGCAGTAATATGCTTAGCTATTCCAGTTCCATGGTTTTATGAATATAAAAACAATGAGTTTGCAGAGAAGTATATTGAAGAAAATCAATTGAGCGGTGGCGATCTTGCTGCATATTTAAGAGAGTATGTTAAGCTTGAAGCAAGGAGAATGAAGAAATTAGTAATTTTCGGTGTAGCTGTAATCATTGTTCTTTTAATCGCGTTATAACATATAAATAGTGTAAGGTAATTAAAATGAAAGGTAAGGTAATTAAAATGAAAAGCAAGTCCATAAATTGGAAATTTCTATTATGTTTCACAGTACCATATATTATTTTTACGATTCTAATGTTACCTGTCATGAAAGATATTGGCTATGATAAAGAACTTGCTACTGGCCTTTTATTTGGCTTAGGCGGGATGTCTCTTCTAGTTATATCAGCACTTAAGAAATTTAAGGATAAAGAAATGGAATCCTACCATAAGGCTAGTATAATAATTGGTTTACCTATAACAGTGTTTATTAGTATAACGTTACTTATCAAAATAGTTAGCTATTATTTTTAAGTACAAATGAAAAAAAATACCTAAAGCGGCTCTACATGACTTTTTTCTTTTATCATCATACGACAACTATTCTCAAGCTATTTGCTTTAAAATTTTATTTCACTATTCTTGCTT
>CAYJFM010000042.1:9931-14379 GCA_964369805.1 uncultured Oscillospiraceae bacterium | reverse complement strand
CATAGCTGCAATATATGCATGCACTGTGTTTTCACCATGTATCATAGCAAGTTTTTTTGATAATTCCGCCGTATTTTGACAATGTTGCCTAAGTCTATCACTAAAGTTATTTTTCTTTGCAAATACCTCAAATAACTGCTTTAGTTCTTTATCTTCCATTACTTATATATCCCTGTTTTATCAATATACGACTTAACCTTTTCATTAATTAGTTCCAACAAATTACCTTTTCTTGCTTGAGTTGAAGACATGTCTATTCTTTTGTTAAAAATCCTATTAACTTTTGCGCTATATTTCTTTTCATAACGTTCTTTGGCCTCTTCTAGCATTTCATCTTCTAGTCCTGGCCTTGAGCCTACAATTAGGTTATTTTCCCTTAGAAACTTTTCACCTTCCATCCACTTTTCCATCATAAGAAAAGAGTCAGTCCCGCAAATGAAATACACCTCACCGTCCAAGACATTTCTAAAATACTCTAAGGTAAGATATGTATAAGAAATCCCTTCTTTGTCCATTTCATATGTGGAAACCGAAAACCCATCATAGTCACTAATAGCCAAATTAATCATCTCAAGCCTTAGTTTAGGGTCAGTTACTTCTTTATCTAATTTAAAAGGTTGGAGCTTCGCAGGTACAAATATTATCTCATCTAAATTCATCTGATTTGCAGCTTCTTTTGCTAAAGAAATATGCCCCTCATGTATAGGATCAAAGGTTCCTCCAAAGACTCCGTACTTTTTCTTGTTCATAATTTTTTACCGATATACAAGACCTTAGTTTTCTTCCACTTCAGCTGGTTCAAGCATAATTCCAAGTTCATGTAACTGCTTATCATCTGCAACAGCTGGTGCTTCACTTACCATACAACTTGCTGCTTGGTTTTTAGGGAAGGCAATAACTTCTCTAATACTCTTCTCTCCAGAAAGCAGCATTACTAGCCTATCAAGTCCATAAGCAAGTCCGCCATGAGGAGGTACCCCATATTTAAACGCTTCCACAAGGAAACCAAATTTTGCATCAATTTCTTCTTCTGATAGCCCTAGTACCTTAAACATTCTAGTTTGTAGGTCTGCATCATGTATTCTGATACTTCCTCCTCCAAGCTCAACACCATTAAGTACAATATCATATGCCTCTGCCTTAACTGAATGAGGATCAGACTCTAAAATATCAAGATCTTCCTTTCTTGGAGAGGTAAACGGATGGTGTTTTGCCACAAATGAATCTTCTTCTTCGTCATATTCATAAAGTGGGAAATCAACAACCCAAAGCAGGTTATATTGGTTTTCATCAATAATTCCCATTTTTTCTGCAATGTTCTTTCTTAAGAAACCAAGTGAATCAAATACTACTGATGGCTTATCTGCAACTATTAACACTAGGTCTCCATCTTTTGCTCCAAAAGTTGCTCCTATTTCTTGCAGACCCTCTTGAGTAAAGAATTTATTAACTGAAGAAGTAATTTCAGCACCATATTTAATCCAAACTAAACCTTTACAGCCATATGATTTCGCAGCTTCCTGCAGCTTATCAATATCTTTTCTACTAAACTTATCTGAGCCGCCTTCAATGCAAATACCTCTTACATCTCCTCCCTTGTCTAGAGCATCAGTAAATACTTTAAATTCACATCCAGCAACAACGGTATTTAAAGATTTAAGCTCATACCCAAATCTTGTATCTGGCTTGTCGCTACCAAATCTCTCCATAGCTTCGTCATAGCACAGCCTAGGGAAAGGTGTTTGAATTTCAATATCCATCACATCTTTAAATACTTTTTTCAAAAATCCTTCTTGAGTTTCTATAACCATATCTTTGTCTACAAATGACATTTCAAGGTCAATTTGTGTAAACTCTGGTTGTCTATCAGCTCTAAGATCTTCATCTCTAAAGCATTTTACAATTTGAAAATATCTATCAGTTCCACCTACCATCAACAGTTGTTTAAACATCTGCGGTGACTGTGGAAGTGCATAAAACTTTCCTACATTAACTCTACTAGGTACAAGGTAGTCCCTTGCTCCCTCTGGGGTTGGCTTTATTAGCATTGGAGTTTCAACTTCTGTGAACCCTTCACCAGCAAAATAGTCTCTTGCTACTTTACATATATTATGTCTAAAAGTAAGGTTTTTTTGCATCTTGTTTTTTCTTAAATCAAGATATCTATATTTTAGCCTTAAGTTATCATCAACCTTATCATCATCTTTAATATAAATTGGCGGAGTCTTAGCTTCTGAATAAATTTCTAACTCCGATGCAATAATCTCAATATCTCCTGTAGGTATTTCTGGATTTTTCGATTCTCTTTCTCTAACTGTACCAGAAATTCCTACAACAAACTCACCCCTAAGTTTATCTGCTTTTTCAAATAGGTCTTTTTCTGTATCCTCATTGAAAACGACTTGAACAATACCTGACTTGTCCCTTACATCACAAAAGATCATAGCTCCAAGGTTCCTGCTTTTCTGAACCCAACCATTTACACTTACTTTTTCTCCAATGTTGCTAGCATTTAAGCTACCACACATTGCTGTTCTTTTTATTAACATATTATCCCTACCTTTTATTTTTATAGTTATTCTACTATTTATTAACTAATTTAATTACATATATTAACTTATTTTCTAAGCTCATCTGCAAGGTTTTCAATTTCCACCTCAACCTGAGTTCCCTCAGTCATATCTTTGACAGATACCTTACCAGATTTCATTTCATCTTCACCAATTACAATTGCATATTTTGCCTCAACTCTGTTTGCAAATTTGAACTGACCTTTTACATTTCTGCCCATTATATCAAGTTCCATTTTTAGGCCTTCTTTTCTAAGCTTCCTAAGAAGATTTAAAGCGAAACCTTGAGTGTCACCAGCAACTACTATAACACCATCTGGAGCTTTTGGTTTTTCAATTTCAATACCATTAGCCTCCATTGTCAGTAGTAACCTCTCTACACCAAGACCAAATCCAACTCCAGGAACAGATGGCCCTCCAAGCTGTTCAATTAAATGGTCATATCTACCTCCACCACAAACAGTTCCTTGGGCTCCAATGTCATTACAAATAAATTCAAAAGCTGTTTTAGTGTAGTAATCAAGCCCCCTAACAATTTTAGGGTCAACCTTAAACTCAATTTCCATATCTGTCAAATTTTCTTTTAGCTGTGAAAATGCATCAATACATTCTTCGCAAAGATGATCCATCATCACAGGTGCTCCTTCAACAAGTTCTTGACATTTCGGAGACTTACAATCCAAAATCCTTAAAGGATTCTTTTCATATCTCTCCTTACAAGTGCTGCAAAGTTCCTCATACTTAGGTGCTAAAAACTCTTTCAAAGCAGCTCTGTGATTCGGCCTACAAGTACCACATCCTATACTATTTATTCTAAGCTCTACATTTGTAATTCCAAGCTCTGCTAAAAAATCTTTTGCAAGAGCAATAACTTCACTATCAGCCATCATGTTTGTAGTTCCAAAGGTTTCAATGCCAAATTGATGAAAGGCTCTTTGTCTACCAGCCTGAGGTTTTTCGTATCTGAAGCATGAGATATTGTAAAAAAGCTTAGTTGGCTGAGAGTCACCATAAAGCTTATGTTCAATAAAAGCTCTAGCAATGCCCGAAGTGCCCTCTGGCCTAAGAGTAATACTTCTCTTACCATAATCTAGAAAAGTGTACATTTCTTTCTGTACAATATCAGTTGTGTCACCAACTCCTCTAGCGAACACTTCTGTGTGCTCAAAGATTGGTGTCCTAATCTCTGTGAAACCATTTCTTTCACATATATCTGCAAAGGTTTTCTCTACATACTTCCATTTATATATATCTTTTGGAAGAGTATCTTTCGTCCCCTTTGGGGCTATTTGCGCCATTTAACGTTCCTCCTTTTAATCTATCTATTTCTATTTAGAATTTCTTCCTTCTCACTCTTTCGCTGAAGGATTTCATCTATTCTTTCAATATAAACTCTTGGGTCAATAATATTTGGTATTCTAGCTGAGCATCCATTACTATTATAATACTTAGAAACTGCACCAGCTCCCATAGCAAAAATTGTTTGCCTTTCTTCCATAATCCTAATATTATACAAACAGTGACTTCTTTCAAAACCATAACCTATATTTTCTAGGCCTCCGGCTATATTCTTCTGGCGGTACAAATAATATGGTTTATACTTTGCCTCACCAAGAATTTTTTCTGTTTCATCAGCCATTTGCTGGGCTAACTCTCTATCCTTGTAATTTATATCAGAATTAGTCTTTGCTTGCCTAGAAGAACTTTTTATAGCTAATGGATGCACTGTAATATTCTCAGGCTTAAGGGTTACTATTTCTTCTAAAGTTTCTCTATACTCTACAAGACTTTCCCCTTCTAATCCTAATATTATATCCATGTTAATCTGAAAATTCCCTACTTTTCTTGCAAGTTTATATGCCTCAACTACCTGAGCAA
>CAYJFM010000042.1:0-9921 GCA_964369805.1 uncultured Oscillospiraceae bacterium | reverse complement strand
AAGGTAGCCCTTCTTCCTATTCTTTCAAGAGTTTCTTCATGGACAGTCTGAGGGTTAATACTAATTCTAGTTACACCATAAGCTTCTAATAGCAAAAGCTTCTCTTCTGTTATGGTATCTGCTCTACCAGCTTCTACTGTATATTCCTTTAGCACTTCTTTACTAAATTTTTCATCAATTGCCTTAAGAAGCTTTTCTAATAATTTTTCATTTAAAGCTGTAGGAGTTCCTCCACCAACATAAATAGTTTCAACAAAAAGTCCCTTTTCATCTAAGGTTTTAGAAACATACTCCATTTCTTTTATTAAGGCATCCACGTAAGATGAAGCCAAACTCTCCTCCCCAGTATAGGAAGGAAAGGAACAATAGCTGCACCTGCTTGGGCAAAAAGGTATTCCAATATATAACGAAGCAGAATCAGCCTCTACTGTATCACAAATATTTTGCTGATACAGATAAATATCTACTGCAAGATTGGCCTTTGATTCTGAAAAATAATAATAATCTTTCAGGATTTCCTTTGCTCCTTTGGCTCCATGCTCTCTAACTAAATTGCCAGTAAGTTTTATTGGTCTGATGCCTGTGGTAATACCCCATTTTGGTCTATACCCTGTAATCTCAACAAGTTCCCTGAACATTTCCTGCTTGAGCAAATTTTTATCGAAGCTACCATCAGAAACAGTGTATTGCCATATATCCCCCTCTGTATCAAGACTTAAGCTAAATTCCTCTTTTCTTAAAAAAGCCTTAGCTAAGTTTTCAAATTCCAGAAGATGCTTTGGTCCTTTTAAGGTTTTTTTATATTTCATTAATACAAAACCCTCTCCTACTTCGCAAACTTATTTTAGTATAAATCTGTATAATGTGATGGCTGAGCACCTACAAAAGGATTGTTTCTTTTTTCATATCCAACTGAAGTTTTAGCCATGTGCCCAGGTAAAATTTCTACGTCATCATCAAGCGGCCAAATTTTTGTATGGATAGAATTTCTTAAATCTTCAAAGGAACCTCCTGGGAAATCTGTTCTTCCAATTGAGTTAGCAAAAATTGTATCTCCTGCAAATAATACCTTACCTACAAGTATGCACATGCCACCTTCTGTGTGTCCTGGCGTCATTAAGAATAACATTTCCATATCCCCACATTTTAGAGTGTCATTATCTTCAGCTTCAATGTCTAGCTTTATAGAAATTGACTTGCCTACTGTTTGTCTAGACATATTCAATTCTGGAGTTGCAAGGAATGTAGATTCTGCCTTTGCTGCCACAATTTTCGCTTCTGGAAAATCCTCAGAAAATCCTTCAACACCGCCAATATGATCTCCATGTCCGTGAGTTAAAACTATATATTCTAATGAAATATCATCTTTTTTTAGCATTTCTGTTATTCTCTCATCATAGCCACCTGGGTCTACAATAAAAGATTTTTTGTTAACCTCATCTATTGCTACATAAGTATTTACTTGGTAAGATCCTGTTGGTACTGTTACTATTTTTGGTGATTGCATTTTTTTCCTCTTTCTTAAATCATTCTATCTTTAAACTTCTAAATTAACTCTGTGGCCTATACACTTCCGAAACTCCCTGAATAGCCTTAAATACTCTCATAATTTTAGACATTTCTTCCTTGTTTCTAATTGCTAGTGTCAAAGTAATATTTGTAGTCTCTTCTTTTTTGTTATTCTTGGCCATTACACCTTCTATATGAATATCTAGTGAGTCACAGGCTTTTGAAATCTCAGAGAAGAATCCTCTCCTATCCTCTCCTAGAATTGTAACATCCACATTATATGAACGATCAACTTCTTTCTCCCACTCAACCTCAATCATTCGTTTTTTCTCTTCAAGTGGCATATTCTTAATATTATCACAGTCTAGCCTATGAACTGATATACCTCTTCCCTTTGTTATAAATCCAATGATATGGTCACCTGGTACAGGGTTGCAACATTTTGCCACTTTAATTAAAAGATTATCCATACCTTTTACTACTACCCCGTTATTATTTTTCCATGTGTCTCTATTATTATGGTGCTTTTTCTCTTCAACATTTAAAGCCGCCATATTATTTTCTTCTTTTTCCTGACTGATCTTCATCTCTTCTTGATAGAGTTTTATCAGTAGGTTTCCAATTTTACTCACGAATGGTTTTGTGGCTCCCATGTTTAAATAAAGCTCTTCAGTGCCCGAAAGCCCTTGGTCTTTCACAATTTTATGTAAATAATTACCTTTTAGCACTTCTTTAGGGTCAAGTCCTTTTTTCCTTACGAATTTGTCCAGAGAATCTTTTCCCTTTGCAATATTATCTGACTTATTTTCTTTTTTAAGCCACTGTCTAATCTTACTTCTGGCGCCGCTTGATTTGGCAATTTTTAGCCAGTCAATGCTTGGGCCTCCTGAATTTGGATTTGTAACAATGTCTATAATATCTCCATTTTTGAGTGTATGATCAATTGGAACCATTTTTCCATTAACCTTTGCACCTACGCATTTTACACCTACATCGGTATGAACCTTAAAAGCAAAGTCTAAAGGAGTAGCCCCTGCTGGTAGCTCCATTACGTCCCCTCTTGGTGTAAATACAAAAACCTGGTTTTCAAAAAGATCAACCTTTAAAGTCTCCATAAACTCATTTGGATCATCCATATCTTTTTGCCATTCAAGACTTTGTCTTAGCCATGCAAACTTAGCCTCTTCTTGGTTTTGCTTATTTGCATTTCCTTCTTTATATTTCCAGTGAGCTGCTATACCGTATTCAGCAATCCTATGCATCTCGTAGGTTCTAATTTGAATCTCAAAAGGCTTTCCATTTGAGCCAATTACTGTTGTATGTAGAGATTGATACATGTTTTGCTTTGGCATTGCAATATAGTCTTTGAATCTTCCTGGGATAGGCGTCCAAAGTGAGTGTACTGCCCCTAAAACACCATAGCAATCTTTAATTGAATTAACAATTACTCTAACGCCAAGTAAGTCAAAAATTTCTTCGATATTCTTACCTTGGAATTTTTTCTTTTTGTAAATGCTATAGAAATGTTTTGATCTACCATATATTTCATGCTCAATATTAAGGTCTTTTATGCTTTCTTCAAGTTCATTTACGATTGTTTCCAGTGTGTCTTTTCTTTCATCTTTTTTTTGTTCAATTTGGCTTGAAATATTTGCATACTCTTCTGGTTCTAGCTGCTTTAAAGCTATATCCTCAAGTTCAAATTTCAGTCCATACATTCCAAGTCTACTCGCAAGTGGAGCATAGATATCAAGAGTTTCCTTACATTTTTCTTTGATTTTATCCTTAGTCATATAATTGATAGTTCTAAGGTTATGAAGCCTGTCAGCAAGCTTTATTATAAGCACTCTTATATCCTTCGACATAGCAAGAAACATTTTCCTCATATTTTCAGCTTGCTTCTCTTCTTTTGAATCAAACTGAATAGTCCCAAGCTTTGTAACTCCGTTAACTAAGTGCTCAACACTTTCACCAAAGTCTCTTACCAGGTCTTCACTTGTATAAGGAGTGTCTTCAACTACATCATGCATTACCCCTGCAATTATAGTTTCTTCATCCATCCCAAGTTCTGCAAGAATAACTGCAACTTCCAGTGGATGTGAGATATATGGATCACCCGAACGCCTTAACTGCCCTAGATGTTCTTTATACGCAATATCAAAGGCCTTGCCGATTAAACCTAAGTCATAGTTTGGATTTACATCATTAATCCTACCTAAAAACTCCTCTCGCATGCTATCTATTCTTTCCATTTAGTTATTCTCCTCTTCTTCCATCGCCTCACTAGCCTCATCTACTTTTTTTTCAGATTTACCAAATCTGTCCGGTTTTCTTCTTTTTTTAGACTTAGCTGCCACACTATCATAGTGAGTCTTTGAAGATAGTTTCGAAAGTTCAAAATACAACGGGCTTGCAATAAATATTGAAGACATACAACCCACAAGTACTCCTACCATTAACGGTAATACAAACTCTCTAATTGCTTCGGAAGTTAAAAGATATAATGGAATCATCACTACCAAAGTAGTTACTGATGTCATAATCGACCTCATTAGAGTTTGGTTAATACTTTCATCAAGAAGATTTTCAACATTTCTTGTCTTTTTCTGAAGCTTCGTATTCTCCCTTACTCTGTCAAATACTACAATCGTATCATTAATAGAATATCCTACTACTGTAAGTATACCTGCAATGAAAGGATTGTTTACAGTAATTTGGAATATAGAGTAAAAGGCAAGAACCATAAGTACATCATGAGCAACGCCCACCATAGCAGCAGCACCAAACTTCCACTCTCTAAACCTAATTCTTATATAAATAAACATTCCAATAGCTGATATAACAATGGCTGTTATCGCATTATTCCTAAGTTCTTCTCCTACAGAAGGCCCAAATAGTGATGATGCTAACAGCGCATCTTCTTCTAGTTCATATTCGCTAAGCAGTTTATCAGTAACCTGGTTTCTTTCTTCATTTTCTAGTGCAGTAACAGTTTTTATGATTACTTCCTCGCGCTCATCTCCAGAATAAACAACCTCAACATCAATACCTTCTTCTGCAAAAATATCAATAATTTCTTCCGTTGCTACTTCTCTTCCCATATCAACATGGAGCATAGTACCGCCAGTAAAATCAATGCCGTAGTTGAATCCTCTAATACCTCCTAGTATTAATCCCACTGAAATTATAACAATAGAAATAATATAGAATATCTTTCTGTGCTTAACAAAAGAGAATTTCTTTTTGAAGGATATTGATGGACTTCCATCCTCATTAATGCCATAAAGTTTGTTCTTAGCAAAAACTTTACTATTCGCAAAGACACCAAGAAAAATTTGAGTTACCACAGCTGCTGTAATAACACTTGCAAGGATACCAATCATTAAAGTCCAAGCAAATCCTTTAACAGAGCTAGTGCCGACTTGATATAAAATTACAGCTGCAATAAGGGTTGTAACTTGGGAGTCAAGTACGGTGCCCATCGCCTTCTTAAAACCTATATCTGTAGCCACTCTAATTGTTCTACCATTACCAATTTCTTCTTTGATTCTAGAAAATATAATTACATTTGCATCTACTGCCATACCTACAGAAAGTATAATACCTGCAATTCCAGGAAGGGTTAAAACACTTCCCATAAGTGCCATCGCCCAGAGTACAATTAATGTATATAGTAGGAGAGCAACACTAGCAGCAACTCCCATCACCCTGTAACCAACAATCATGATTAAGAATATAAAACCTATACCAATTAGTCCTGCAACAACTGATTTTTCAAATGCATCAAATCCGATCTTTGCTGTTTGAACTGATGATTCAACTTCAACCAGTTCTACTGGAAGTGAACCACCTCTAATTAAGGCTGCTAAGTTTACAGCTTCTTCTTGTGAGAACCCTCCTGTAATTTGGCTGTTTCCCCCTGTGATTACTTCGTTAACAGATGGCGCTGATATTACCTGGCCATCTAGCATAATTACAATAGCGTTTGAAGGAATCCCCTCATCTAGCGAAACAATCTCTCCTGATAAAGCAAGCCTCGTTGCCTCTTCAAATTTCTCTGCTCCTTCACTATCAAAGCTAATGTCTACAGCCCATCCGCCAGACGCGCCTGATTGATCCTGAGATGTTGTTGCATCTTCGATATGACTACCATCTACAGCTACCTCTCCATTGGCAAGAGCAAACTGTAGCTGTGCTGTTTGGCCAATTGTGTCTATAGCTTCTTCTGCATTTTCAACACCTGGAAGTTCTACTCTAATTCGATTACCGTTTTCTACAGTAACAACAGGATTTGCTAATCCCATCTGATCTACCCTGTTTTCTAGTACAGTCTTAGTCTGATCCATTAAAGCGCTAAGTTCTTCACCCTCTAAGTCTGTCTGTGCTTCCATTACCACATAAACTCCGCCTTTAATATCAAGCCCTAGCTCTATTTTGTCTTTCATAGGCTCCATTGCACTACCAAATCCAAATAGGGTTCCATACCATCCGGCAACAATTACTATTAGCAACAGCACTGCCAAGACTTTTTTCTTTCCAACTCCCATAAATGTCCTCTTTTCAAACTACCAATAACTTACTTTCTATATCATTAAATAATCCCTTTTATTCGTTATTACTTTATTTAATTCATACCCTATATTTTACTATTTTTTTACCTATATTACAAGGAAATCAACCCACTCTAATTACAGAAAAAATCTAGACACATTTGTATCTAGATTTCTGTTTTATAATTTAACTTTATCAAACTATTTTTTTTCTTCAACAGTTTCTTCAGTTTCGATTACTTCTTCTGCAGTCTCAACTACTGGTGCTTCCTCAGCCGCTGCAGTTTCTTCAACTACCACTTCTTCAGCTGGAACCTCAGCTTTTTTAAGCTTCTTAGGTCTAGCCTTTTCTTCTTTATCTTCTTTTGCTTCAGTAGCAAGTCTTTCCGATGCATTAACAATTTTTGAAATAGACCATCTCATCATTTCAAATTTAACTTTATCTGCTCCAACTTGAATTACAACTGATTCATCTTTTGTTTTAACAACTTTACCGCAGATGCCTCCAATTGTTACAATTTCATCGCCAACTTGAATGTTGTTTCTCATTGTGTTTACTTCTTTTTCTCTCTTCTTTTGAGGTCTAATTAATAAGAAATACATAGCCCCAAAGATTAATACTAAAGGCAATAGTGTCATTAATGTACTTGAATTCATAAAAAATTCCCTTCCTAACTCATATCATACAAAAACTGTCAACGTCAACTAAAAGTACTTTTCTTTTATATTAACAAAACTAATTATACCACGTTTTCCCTTAGAGTCAATAATAATTTTACAATATAATGGCATATTACTAGTGTTTTTGTCTTACTTTTCTAACAATTCTATCCGTAGCAAACTAGTACTTTGTTAGTCTTATTATTGTTGTGGGAATTGTGGGAAATATTGTAAATCAACTAAATCATGTACAAAGGTTTCATATTTGGTTCCTGTCAAACCCAAGGAGCTGTCGGAAAGTGACAGCTCCTTGGGTTATAAACTTGTCTTACTAACTTAATGATTCTTCACATAAAGAAATGAGTAGCTTTAGAGTCTCTACATCAACACACTCACTAATAGCTACTATTTCATCTGCTCCAAAATACACACCTTGACTAAGAGCTTTATTTACCAGCATTGATGCATCCTTTTCATCAGCTAAATTTTCTACAATTTCACAAACCTCATCAGAATATGTAAAATCTGTCAAAGACTGAATTCTATTTCTTTGCAAATTCTCAGACCATGTGTAAAAACTTTCATAGTATTCTTCCCACTTCATTTTTTCTCCTATTACCCTTCTAGGATTTCTTTTACATATTCTATAGTCCCATTAACCTTTTCTCCATTGTCACTTAAGCTAATGGCCATAAAGTTTTCATCAGGAACTTCAAAAGGTGCCTTTATTTCAAAAGTGCTTGCTGGCTTATAACCTACTCTCGGGTAGTACTTTTCACTGCCTAAGACAACTATAATATCATATCCCAGCCTTTTAGCAATTTCATGCCCTTTTCTCATTAAAGCTGTTCCCACACCTTTTTTCTGAGCTGACGGCAAAACAGATAAAGGCGCTAAAGCAAGCACTATATCATCTCCTATTCTTGCCTTTGTGAATACAATATGGCCAATAATACTATTATCTTCTTCCGCAACAAGAGACAGCTCTTTTATAAAACCATCACTTTTACGCAACCTAGCCACTAATTCATGTTCCTTTCCATCACTATGCTCAGCGTTTTCAAAGGCTTTTTTCACTACCGCCTCTACTATTTCATAATCTTTTGATTCTTCTTGCCTTATTATCATTTTTCTTCCCTTATAATTGAATCCCTTTTTATTCTCTCCATAACGCATTACACCGCTTTTCCATAGCATAATTCTATAATATATCTAAGCAAAATACAACGAACCGGTAATTCTCCGGTTCGTCAAACATATATTTACTTTGTGGTTTTCTATTTTAAATTTCTTCCTAGTGAGTCAGCCACCATTATTGCAGCATATACATCGTCTGCTGTCACCTCAAAAGGTAGGTTATGTATGGTTTCACTTTCAACCGAAGCTGCTTTTGCAACTTCCATTATCTCTTCAGCCTTTACTTCTTTAATTCCAAGCTCAGCTAAAGTTGTTGGTAATCCCACTTTCTTGCAAAAACTGATTACCTCTTCAAGTTCAGGCGCATCTTCCATAACAAGCTGAACAATAGTTCCAAAAGCAACCTTTTCACCATGATATAAATGATGACAATCTTCAATGACCGTAAACCCATTATGAATGGCGTGAGCTCCTGCAAGCCCACCGCTTTCAAATCCCATTCCGGACAGAAGAGTGTTAGCTTCGATAATATTATCTACTGAAGTTGTACAAACCTTTTGTTCCATTGCTAGTTTTGCTTTATAGCCATCGGCGATTAAAGTTTCATAGCAAAGCTTTGCTAGCCCCATCGCTGCTAACGTAATTGTTCCTCCCGCGCAAGATGTTGCATTTGATTGCTTACAAGCTCTAGCCTCAAAGTAAGTCGCCAAGGCATCACCAATACCCGCAATAAGAAGCCTAGAAGGGGCATTTACCACAGCCTCTGAATCCACGAGAACTAAGTTTGGGTTATTTGGAAGGAATAAGTACTCTTCAAAAACCCCTTCTTCAGTATATAGTACAGTGAGTGCACTGCAAGGTGCATCAGTTGAAGCAATGGTCGGAACTATAGCAACAGGGGATTCCATGTAATAAGAAACCGCCTTAGCAGTATCAAGAATCTTGCCACCGCCTACACCCAGTACAAAATCACATCCATTAGCTTTATAAATACCAATAAGGCGATTTACTTCATTTTTGCTACATTCTCCGTTAAAACAATCATAAATTGGTGTAATTCCACTAGCTGCTAAACTCTCATTTATTACAGTTTCAAATCGAGTCATTCCTGATTTGCTAATTAATATAAGTGGGTTTTTGCCATAATTTTTACAATAGCTACCAATATTTTTAATTTCTCCCTTGCCCTGTACATATTTAGCCGGTGCAATAATTATTTTTCCCATAGTCATTCTCCTTTGTATTATCAAGTAATAATATATGTATATGATAATACTTTAACAATGTTTTGTCAAAACCCTTTAGCCATATCAGCAAAATAGTTTTATTAAAAAAGTTAGATTTTATTTCTTTTTTTCATTTCAGACTTTACAAATTCCAAATCACTATTTGATAGTATTGGAATTAGTTTATTAATTTCTGCTATAGACTTATCCCACCACTTGAACTCAAGCATTAGCTCAGTTAATTCATCATCAAATCTCCTTCGTATTAGTTTTGCTGGATTTCCGCAGACAATGGTATAAGGTTTAACATCACTTGCCAAAACACTATTAGCTCCAATTATTGCACCATCTCCTACTGTAACTCCAGGCATTATGGTAGTATTTTCTCCAATCCAAACATCATTACCTATTATAGTATCCCCTTCTAACGGCATTTCCTTAAGGTCTGGAACTGCTTGCTTCCACCCTTCCAAAATATAAAAAGGGAAAGTTGATGCAGCATTCATTTGATGATTTGCACCGTTCATAACAAAGCTAACACCCGATGCTATTTGACAAAACTTACCGATAATTAACTTATCTCCATAATAATCATAATGATGAGTCACACGGCTTTCAAAATCTTTATCCGAAAAATATGTAAAGTCCCCCACAATAATGTTTGGATTTTTGATAGTTGGTTTAACATAAATAACTGAATCAAATCCATTAACAGGGTGTATTACATTTGGGTCTGGAGTCTTTTCATTTTTCATTAGAAGCACCTCTTTTTCTTGATATATTTTTTATAGGTTTAGATTTATTTCATTCTAATAATAATACTCTGATGGGCCTTTATA
>CAYJFM010000041.1:12802-15644 GCA_964369805.1 uncultured Oscillospiraceae bacterium | reverse complement strand
GGAGACTATACAGCTAACCTAGCAGCAGGACATATCCAATAGAAATATCAAATCTTGACTATGGAACAGCTAGAGGAACATTTACTGTAACAGCAATACCAGAGCCTACGCCTACACCTGAGCCTGTCCCTGCCCCAGTTCCTGAAACAGGTGATAATGTAAATATATATGCACTAATATCTTTGGCTGTAGCTTCTGCTTTAGGAGTTTTCGTTATTGCGAAAAGAAAGTCAAAAGCATAATCTTTTAAAGAAAAACTTGAATATAGCTTTAAGTTGAAATCCAAAACCCTCTTTACCAATCATCGGCAAAGAGGGTTTTAATTACTATTTTATTTTTCTATCATTCATGCAAAGATATTGATTCTGCTCTACTAGGTTCATATCTACATTTTAGTATAGACTATTTCCATTCCTTCTACAAACCTATCATGATCTTCTAATATAGTACCATCTTCTTGGTATATAAGATCCTCTGTTTGATCAGTAAAAGTATCATCTGTAATGGTAATCACATTACCATTTAATTCCCATGTATAAATATTTTCATTTGTTACGCCCTCATCTCCTGTCCATTCATAGGCTGTTCCATCTTCATTAAAAACATAATATCCTACCCAGTCTGGACTTTCAGCTAGTTCTTTTTCTAAATCAAAATTACTCTCTCCATCAAACAGATTATCTGATTCTTGCCATTTGCCTATAACATCTTCTCTTGTCACTTCAGGTGCTTTCGCCTCTTCTTCTGCTTCGCTTCCACCGCCGCCACAGCCAGTAGCCATAACCATTACAAGCATTAATGTAGTAACCATAATTAAAATCTTCTTCATTTTACTCCTCCTTAATTCTAAGTAATTACACTCCCTTTTTATTTATATACTAAAATTATAAACTATCTATTGCATCAGCTATGTAGCTTAGCCCTGAAGTTGTGTAAAAGAAAAGATCAACATTGCCCTTTTTCTTTTGGATTTTAACTTGCCTAGCTGTCTCTGGATAGTTCTCATCATCAACAATTATTGCGATTTTAGTCTTTGGCAAAGCTCTTTTTAACTCCCGAAGTTTTAAGTTCCAATCGTCTAAACTATATGGTTCTTCCCCCTTTACTTCGACAACTATTGTTTCAGGTTTATAAGCTTTAGCAGAGTTTTCAAATATGTTAGTGTTCCGTTCTTCTCTAGTCACAATAGATGGGTTTTTTGTTTTAAGCATATTTACTATACCTTCTAACATCAAGCTGTTTCCTATGCAAAGCATCACTGTCTTATTCATACGAATCCCCTCCTTTTGCTTATTAATTTACACACATTATATTCTTACAGAAGATAAAATACCCCATACATTTGTATAGTTTTACAAATATATGGGTGTTTTACATCTTCTACAAGTTATATTTCTTCTTCAGATTTTTCTTCAGAAATAATAAATTTTTTCATAGAAACATCTATGGCAAGTTTTAGTAAATTGCTATAGCCTGTCTTGTCTTTTAAATTACTGATATGGTAATTTAATGTGCTTCTTGTAATGCCAAGCATTTCACAGGTTTCACTATGGGAGTAACCATTAACTTTATGTTGCAGCACCTTCAACTCTTGTTTTGTGAATTCAGAAGCATTAGCAAGGCCAATTTTAATGACAGGTAATTTATCTGGATAAACAAATTCACCATTCATAACCCTATCCATGACTTCAAGAAGCTTTATGGTACTATAGTCCTTATACCAAAATCCTTCACAGCCTATCTTCCTAGCTTTCTCAATATGTTCTTGCTGAACCATAAATGTAACAATTATTATTTTTATATCACTCTTGTGCCTTTTAACCATGTTAGCTGCTTTTATTCCATTTTCTTTTCCTGCAGTGTAAATATCCATCAGGATTAAGTCCACCTTGGTTTCTTTACAAAATTCTAAGGCTTTCTCTGCATCTTCTAAGGAACCTACAAGTTTATAGTCATTGCTCTCTAAGACAACATATCGCATGAGTTCTCTAGAACTTTTTTGATCATCTATAATTAGTACATTATACATTTTCTACCTCCTAACATTCCTTTTTAAGTACAAGCATTAAGGTTATTCCATCATGAGTAAGGACTTCCATACTTCCACCTAATTTCATAGTCTTTTTTCTCAAATTAGAAAGACCTCCGCCTTCTATTATTGTTTTCGGTACTTTCTGGTCCTCATTGTGGATTTTCAGCACTACATTTTCTTCTGTTTCCCTGATTACGACCGACACCTTATTTGCCTTTGCATGGTAAACGGCGTTTTTTACAGATTCATAAATTGCGTGAATAATTAGTTCATTTTGCCTAGGATCCTCTGGAATACTCCCTTCAATTTGAACTTTGCAACTTAGAAGCTTTGCAAATTGCAATACTCTATCCAGGCTACGTCCCTCATCAACATCTGACTCTCGATAAACTTCCTCTTCTTGATTCTCCTGAGAAGCTTTATACTGCCAGTTGTTTGCTTCCAAAGACTTCATCTTTTCACGTAGCCTTTCCCAGCCTTGAAGTATAGCCCTCTTTTCTTCTTTGGTTCCCCCTAGTTCATATGCTCTTACTGTAAGTGCAATTAGCTCTCCGAAGTCGTCATGAACCATCATCTTAATTTTTAAGGTTTCTTCTTCTGCTATATACTCATCCAGCTTATTCATGTATTCTTTTATTTTCTTTTGCTCTTCCCTGAGTTTTTTATTTTCTTTCTCTATAGTTTCTGTTAGCTTATATGTCTCTGTTATATCATCTGCTCTAAGCTTAGTGAATTTCTCACCATTAATTTCCTCTATTGAGTTAGAAAATTTCCAAACACTTTTGTTTTCTAAGATAAACACAGGGTTCT
>CAYJFM010000041.1:0-12792 GCA_964369805.1 uncultured Oscillospiraceae bacterium | reverse complement strand
ACCTTTTATTAGGCAGCTTTTAGTGTCTTGTAGCTGATTTAAATCCATTCGAAACTCTTTTCCGTTTTGCAAATCCTTGTTGGTAAGTTCTAAGCTCAAATTATGCATAATTTCATTTGATAAGCTTAAAAATCCTTTTTCATTGTAAAATGCAACTCCTGTAGGAAGGTTTTCTATAACTTCTTTTACAGCAGAATCATAGAAATTCTTCTTTCCATACTTAAATGCTCCGTATATCTGAACTATTGCAATTACTATAATAGCAGCTCCAATTATGCATTGAATAGAGTAAGGAATTTGCAATATTGCTTCTCCTGTCAACTTTATATCTTCTAGCCTTCTCCCTGCAAAATATTTATTAGCCTCAAGTATCCCTATAAGATTTATTGCCGTAAAGGCTAACAGAGCCATATTAAAAGCAATATGTTTCTTTCTTTTATTATAAGTTAAGTTAACAGCTGTTGAACCAGTTATAAACAGTAAACTTAAAATCATTATTATAATTAGTATGCTAAATTTTTCAGGTGAAATAGTTCCAAATTCCATACTAATTCACCCCCTTTACATCTTCAAAAAAGAGTAGTATATTTTGACTCTCATCCTCTTCTTCTACTTTAATGTATCCACCAAAAGGCCTTAGTTCTTCTTCAAAACTCTTAAAAGTTTCCCTTGAGAAGTCTCTTACCTTTGATAAGTTAAGGCTAAAGCGAATAGCTCTCTCATCCTTAAAACAGTTTATAAAAATTTCATTTATTCTAAAATCTGTTTCTTCTACAATCATTTGGAAAAAGTCATAGCAAAGTAAATGAATATTATTATTTACCTCCCTTGGAAGGTTGTAGTTTACATGACAGTATGCACCTAGCAGTCCTAATCCCTTAAATGACTCATTATAACAACTAATCATATCTGAATTTGAAATCCCTGCATTGTTTTCTATCTGTAATAATAAATTGCTTTTTCTTTTAACGTAGCATGAGATTATATTTATCCTCTTTAATAAATTGTCTTCAAGTAGTTCTGTATTTCCATGTCCATGTCCATGTCCATATCCATGTTCATGTTTATCTTCCTCTTTTTCTATGCTGTCCTTTCCCTGGCTTTTCTTAATTAGCTTTTCAATTTTTTCTAGTGAAGGAAGAATTTCTTTATCCATTAGACTGTAAATTTGGTCTAGCTTTTTAATTCGGCTCCGCTTCTCTTCAATATTTTTCTCTTCTTCCATAAGCCTAACTTCTTTGTTTAAGTACTCTCTTATTTCAGATAGCTCTACATTCATTGAAGTAATTTGCCATATATCCTTTTCCCATATCATATAGCCATCTTTTATCGGAGCCAGATTTTTTTCTACTTTGCCTCCTTTTATTAACCTTCTTTCCTCTTTTAGTTTAGAAAGTTCTTCTGATTTTATTGGCCTTGCATCTAGGGATTTAATTTGTATTTCTCCCTCTTTGCTTAGAACCTGTGTGGATAAGTTTGAGTTTTCAAAAAATCTCTTATGGTTAATATTAGATGGTATAACTCCAATTTGAATATAGGATTCCCAAAATAAAACAAATATCAAACAAGAAAATGAGGTTAAGTCCAAAATGTAATTAGCAAAAAGTCTATTGGTCCCATATAAAAGAAAATATGCTGTACCTATTACAATAACAAGGCCAGGAAGGTATACTCCTTTATTTCTATTAGACTTTCTCCAGTTTCTAATTAATACTACTGCTGTGGCAACAACAATAGCTGATATGAAGGCTGCTATGATAAAATATCCCCTCCCATAGGAGTAGTCTTCGTTCCAATTTTCAAAATTTACATTAAATATAAATACAGCTTGATGATAATCGTTGGTCATAACAAAAATGATAAGAATTATTGCAGGTACAAATAGTAAGTTCCACTTCCAATTTATTTTATAATCCTTCCCTTTGTTTATTGATAAGGCGGTAAGAAGACCTAAAACAGGTATAATTATCATAAAAATATAAAAACAGTACCAAGTAAAACGGGCTTCCAAATCAAAATACTCAAAAGCAGTCCATTTTATGCCTTTTACAAACATCCACAATATGGCTGATAATCCTAGTAATATAAGATAGTTTCTAATGTCTCTGTGCATAACTCTAAGGTAAATACTTATTATCCAGTGAAAAACTATTCCAGAAAACACCACTGTATCTAAGATAAAGGATATAATCCCAACATATTGATAGTCTCCAATATCATTTAAATAGTTGTACCTTATTACCCCTAGTATTCCAATTAGTATAATATCTATTATTAATATGTTTTGAAATTTCTTTGTTATCATATAATATTTCTCCTACTCATATTAGAGGGTTCATATTTTCCATAACCTACCTTAATAATAACTTATTCTTATACTTACTACACAATTAGCAGCTTCTTATAAAATTCTACTCCCCTCTCAAGAGCACCTTCATCAAAGTCAAAATTATCTGCATGAAGGGGCATATCTGTTCCAATTCCTAGGAAGAAGAAAAAACTTTCTCCTTTCTCTCCGTAAAAAGAAAAATCTTCTCCTGTCATTGAGGGTTCAGGCAAAACAGTAATGTCACTTGATAGCTTTGCTTTAATACTATTAAAAAGCTCCTCATCATTAATAACTGGAGGGTAACCTTCCGCAACTGCTATAGTAAACTTACAGCCTGTTTCTTTTTCGATTTTCTCTGCGATTTGCCTTAGCCTATCCTTCATAAAATTAAAAGTGTCCATATCAAAAGCTCTAAGACTTCCTTTTATATAGGTGTATGCACTGATCGCATTTCCTACAGAACCGCTTGTCATCTTACCAAACTTCAAAAGCCTAAAAACTTCTGGTGAAACTTCTTCTCTCTCCATCTCATAGGCATCCAGAATAAATTTTGCCCCGGCAACCATGGCATCTCTTCCCTCACTAGCCTTAGCAATATGGGTACTCAAGCCTTCAATTTCAACAACAACCTCACTGCACTTGGACATCATTCCTCCAGCCCTTGCACCAATAACTCCCTTTGGTAAGTCTGGCCAAAGATGGCAGCCATAGGTTCTTTTTATATTATACTTTTCAAATATTCCACTCTCACAAATGTCTTTTGCACCGCCAGTAGTCTCCTCTGCTGGCTGAAAAATCAGCATTACATTATTTTTGGGTTGTTCCTTAAGCTCATCTAAGTACTCTGCAAAAACTAAAAGCATAGCCATATGACCGTCATGTCCGCAGCCGTGCATTTTGCCATCATGTGTAGACTTATATTCATGAGTTGTTTTTTCTTTTATTGCTAGTGCATCCATATCACTTCTGTAGGCTAAGGTCTCTTCCCTTCCAAAGTCAAAATACGCTGCTATAGCGTTTGTATCTGGATACATTAATTTGCAGCTCAATGTCTCCAGTTTTTCTTTAATATACATAAATGTACGTGGCAGATCCTTGTCAAGTTCTGGTATCATATGTAGGTTTCTTCTATATTCAATTAGTTTCTCTATCACTTCTTACTCTCCTTAAAATTATTATTTACATTATGATGTTTTTTTGAAGTTTTTGCAAGTTTTCCTGTAATATGTTATCATTATTAATGTTGGCTTAAGGGCATAAAAACCCTTATAATCAATAGGCATTAGCTAACATCTTTGCATGATTAGTCCGTGCTGCTATTATAATTTAAAGTGTTTTACTGAAAGGAATAAGTAATATGGATGCATACGAAATAATTAAATACATTAGCGAGTCAACTAAGAAGACTCCTATCAAACTTTATATAAAAGAAAAATCTCCTATAGACTTTCCACACTGCAAAGTTTTTGGTGCTGGGGATAAGGTAGTTTTTGGTGATTGGTCTGATATTAAGCCAGTGATTGAGGCTAATGAAGATAAAATCGAGGATATGGTAATTGAAAGCGACTGTAGAAACAGTGCAATTCCTCTTTTAGATACTAAGAATATTAATGCTAGAATTGAGCCAGGTGCTATGATTCGTGAGCAGGTTGAAATTGGAGATAATGCAGTTATCATGATGGGTGCAATTATTAATATTGGTGCAGTAATTGGTTCTGGTACTATGATTGATATGGGCGCTATTCTAGGCGGCCGTGCAACAGTTGGTAAAAATTGCCATATCGGAGCTGGTGCTGTTTTGGCTGGAGTAATTGAGCCTCCTAATGCTAACCCTGTAGTAATTGAAGATAATGTACTAATTGGTGCAAATGCAGTTGTTATCGAAGGTGTTCGCGTTGGTGAAAACTCGGTAATTGCAGCTGGATCTATTGTAATTGAAGACATTCCAGCAAACAGTGTTGTAGCTGGTGTTCCAGGCAAAGTTATCAAAACAAAAGACGAAAAAACTGCTTCTAAAACAGAAATCATGGATGCACTTAGAAAGCTTTAACTTTATTTCTATAGGAGATATCAATGAATAAAAAAACTCTACCATTTAGCAAAACTCAGCTAGACAAAATTATAGAAACTCACCCTACTCCTTTTCATATTTATGATGAGAAAGCTATTAGGGACAATCTATCCAAAATAAATAAAGCTTTTAGCTGGAACAAGGGCTTTAAAGAATACTTTGCAGTAAAAGCACTGCCTAACCCTGCTATACTTTCCATTCTAAAAGATATGGGCTGCGGAACAGACTGCGCCTCCCTTACCGAGCTAATGCTCAGTAAGCATGTAGGGATAACCGGGCAAAACATCATGTTTACAAGCAACGAAACCCCCGCAGAGGACTTCATCCTTGCAAAAGAACTAGGCGCAATAATCAACCTAGACGACATAACGCACATTGACTATCTAGAAGCCCACTGCGGCATACCTGATACAATCTGCTGTAGATATAACCCAGGTGGTGAATTCACTCTTACAAGCCACATCATGGGTCATCTAACTGACTCTAAATTCGGAATGACAAAAGACCAGCTTCTAGAAGCCTTTACCATTCTCAAAGAAAAAGGTGTGAAAAATTTTGGTATCCATGCAATGCTTATGAGCGCTGATTTAACTCGTGACTACTACCCAGCACTAGCAAGAACCCTCTTCAATCTGGCAATTGAAGTTAAAGAAAAAATTGGAATAGACATTAGCTTTTTAGATTTTGGAGGCGGAATTGGAATCCCATATAAACCTGAAGAAAGCTCTGTAGATATTTTAGAAATCGGTGAAGAGGTAAGGAAAGTCTATGAGGAAATAGTGACACCTACTGGCATGGAAATTTCGATTTTCACTGAATTAGCTAGATTTGTAACAGGCCCTTATGGCTACTTGGTAACTAAGGTTATACATACAAAGGATATTTACAAAAACTACCTTGGGGTTGATTCCTGCTCTTGCGACCTTATGAGACCAGCAATTTATGGAGCTTACCATCATATAACTGTTATGGGCAAAGAAGGGTCAGCTCTCACCCACACCTACGATGTAACAGGCTCACTTTGCGAAAACAATGATAAATTTGCAGTTGACAGACTTCTACCAGAAACTAAGGCTGGGGACCTGCTTGTCATTCACGATACAGGCGCTCATGGTTATTCAATGGGATATAACTATAATGGAAGATTAAAAAGTGCTGAGGTGCTTCTTCAGCCTGATGGAAATACAAGGCTTATTAGAAAGGCAGAAACTCCCAAAGACTATTTTTCTACACTAACTGATCTATATCCAGGTTTAGGAGACTAAATAAAAAGAAAGGGATCACTATAAATGAATATACTTGAGCATTTAAATCCAAATGCAGTAAAATTAAAAACTAGCGGTATAAGAAGAATTATGGATCTTGCAAAGTCTAAAGAAGGTTGTATAGGCCTTACCATTGGAGAACCTGATTTTCATACCCCTGAGATAATCAAGGAAAAAGTTAAAGAAGCACTTGATGCAAACATGACCCACTACCCTGAAAACATCGGGTACAACTTTCTAAGAGAGGCTATTTCAAAATATGAAAAAGAGCAAAATGGATTAAGCTACTCCCCTGATGAAATTATAGTCACCTGCGGAGCAACAGAAGCACTACATACGAGCCTCTATACTATTATTGCATCAGGAGATGAGGTAATAATTCCAACTCCAGACTTTATGCTCTATGACTCTCTTGTAGAAATGTGTGGAGGTGCCTGCGTGCAGCTAAATACTGCCAATGATGGTTTTCAGATTACAAAAGATTCTCTAGAAGCAGTGTACACAGCGAAAACTAAAGCTATAATACTTAATTCGCCTAACAATCCTTCTGGATGCATATATTCTAAAGAAAGCTTACAAGTTATTCACGATTTCTTTCTAGATAAGCCTGTATTTATTATCTGCGATGACGTGTATAGACAGCTAATCTTCACAAAGGAATATGTTTCTTTCTCTAGCTATGAAGACATGAGGGAGAGAATTATTGTGGTTCAAAGTTTTTCTAAGCCCTATGCTATGACGGGCTGGCGGGTTGGCTATATTATGGCAGACATGACTCTGATTAAGGCTTTAAGACCGGTGCATCAGTACACCCTCTCTTCTATCCCTTCTTTTGTTCAGACTGCCTGCGTAGAAGCTTTAAACTATGATATTAAAGAGATGGTTGACAGCTACAAAAGCCGCCGTGACTACGTCTATGATAGACTTGTGGAAATGGGCCTTGAAATCATAAAACCAGAAGGCGCATTTTATGCCTTTCCTTCTATCGAAAAATATGGAATGGACTCTGAAGAGTTTTGTCTTGATATGATTGAAAGAGTTGGACTAGCCCTTACACCAGGAGTTTTCTTTGGCTGTGAAGGCTTTGTTAGAATTTCATACTGCTATAGTGATGAAATATTAGTAGAAGCCATGAACCGCTTAGAAACATACCTAAAGACTCTAAGCAAAGCATAATAACATAAATGAATTAAAAAAGGTGATGTCTCCAGCCTCTGCTAGAACATCACCTTTTCTGTTTAATTTCTTTCTTTTTCCATATCAAGAAGGTATTCTTTCATTGTCAATCCTCCTGCATAGCCTACAAGCTTCCCCGAAGCTCCTATAACTCTATGTCAAGGTACCATAATTGTAATTGGGTTTCTATTATTAGCCATTCCAATTGCCCTGCTAGCCTTTGGATTTCCCACAGCTATGGCTATGTCCTTGTAGCTTCTAGTTTCTCCATAAGGTATGCTGCAAAGAGCCCTCCAAACTTTTTGCTGAAAATCAGTTCCCTTTAGCATGTAGGGAATGTCAAACTCTTTTCGTTTCCCATCTAAATACTCGACTAACTGAGAATAGAGTTTTTTAGTAAGTTCTGTTTCCTCACCAAAGTCTTCAATATTCTCATCAAGTAATTTTTTAAAATATGTAACAACATCCTCTTCATAGCCTACTTTAAAGTATCCTACCTTAGTTTTATATATTGCAAATCCACTCACTTTTATTTCCTCCTCATTGATTTAATAACTTCCTTCGTGCTCTTATCCACCCTCAAAGATTCTCTTATTTTTTGCAAAGATTTATTATAGGTTTCATCGTCTAATTTATTATCTTTTAAGTAATTCATTGTTTTCTCTGGAAACTTTACAAAGCAAATTGATATTGTCCATGCCACTCCCATTTTAACATAATAGTCTTCATGCTTAACGCCATCGCAAATCTTCAAAATATCATCTATGTATTCTTCTTCAATGTAGTGAAAAAGCATCATTACCACTGCAAACCTAATGTGATAGCACTGATCAGAATTATAGTATGGCATAATAAAATCCCAAACCCTCTCCTTATGCTTGCGAACAATTTTCAGTTCTGTACAAAAGCTATCACAAAGAGACCAGTTTGTTATTTTAGGCACAAATTTTGCGACCTGATCTAAAATTTCTTCAATATCTCCTTTTAAATTCCCAATAATTAGGCCCTTTAACATTGTCTCTTCAAAGTAAATATCATTAGCTTTTTCTAAGTATTCAACTGGATTATCTTTAGCTATTTCCTTGGCAATTTTTCTTATTGTAGGAATCCGTACTCCAATTAAATTATCGCATCCAGGGATTAAAGCCTGAGAAAATTTTTTATACTTTTCTTCTTTTAAAGATTCTAGCCTTTCTCTCACTTCTAACTCTCTTCTATACATATCTAAATCCTTTCAGCTACAGTAACTAATCTTATGGCTTTTCTATTAAACCATGCTCATCTTATTTAGCTCTCTATTTTTTCTTTGCTTGTAGCTTTCCTATCTTTTCAATATATATTTTTTTCATTAAATTTTCAATAAGATTTATTGATTATTTTTTATTTTTGAAGTTATTGTGAAGGCTCACACTTTGCACTAATTTTCAAACTATTCTAATAATTACCAGGGAATATTGGGTATATTATATATATAATAGTTTAGCACTAAAATGGAGGTTTACTATGAGAAGCAAAAAACTTAAAATAATAACATTAACTACTTTCCTACTTATTGGCACCTCACTTATACTTAGTGCTTGTGGTGCAGATACAGGAGGTACGGGAGAATTGAATGAGAAAGTAACAGTTAAAGAAACAAATGTGGATATAGATGCATTAATCGAAGAAAAAAATCTTAGTACGATATATTTAGCGGGCGGCTGTTTCTGGGGTGTGGAAGAATATATGTCTAGAATCCCAGGAGTATATGATGTTAAGTCAGGTTATGCCAATGGAACCACTGAAAATCCAAGCTATGAAGAGGTAATATATAATGACACCGGCCATGCAGAAACTGTGCGTGTTGTATATGATCCAAAGCAGCTAGATCTAGAGGTCTTACTTAATAAGTTTTTTGATGTAGTTGATCCAACTAGTTTGAACAAACAAGGTAATGATGTAGGAACACAGTATCGATCTGGAATTTATTATACTAATAGTTCAGATAAGACAGTTATTGATTCAGTTATTGCAGGCCTAGAGCAAACCTATGATGAAGAAATCGTAGTTGAAGTTTTACCATTAGATAATTTTTATGATGCTGAAGATTATCACCAAGATTATTTACAAAAAAATCCAAATGGCTATTGCCATATTAATCTAACTACTGCCACTGATGAAGAAATTGTTGATAGTGATTTTTATAAGCTTCCAGAAGGTGATCTTAAAGAGATTCTTTCAGATCAAGAATATGATGTGACTCAAAATGAAGGCACAGAGCGGTCATTTAGTCATGAACTTAATGATAATAAGGAAGTCGGAATTTATGTAGATGTAGTTACTGGTGAGCCATTGTTTTTATCTACTGATAAATACAACTCCGGCACGGGCTGGCCAAGTTTTACGAAACCTATCGCTCCAGAAGTAATAGTGGAGAATGAAGATGATAATTTAAGATTTGGTATAGAGGTAAAAAGTCGGGCTGGCCTTAGTCACTTAGGCCATGTCTTTGATGATGGCCCTGATAGTGAAGGAGGTTTACGCTACTGTATCAATGGAGTTGCTCTAAGATTTGTAGGATATAATGATATGGTTAAGGAAGGCTATGGGTACTTGCAACATTTACTAGAAAATGACGAAAATGTAACAATTGAAAGGATAGATAAATAGTTATACATATACTAAAGGTGAGAGCAAATTTAACGCCCTCACCTTTTTTCATCTATTCTATTCATCCTCTTCAAGTTCATCGCTTACTTTTAATTCAATTACACTAGCTAAAATCTCAGCACCATACTCACTTTCTTCTTCAGTAAGGCCAGAGTCAATTAGCTTACTTTTAATAGCGCCAAATTCCTCTGCACAAGCTACCTCAATATCTACTTCAGCCTTATCACCATCTAAGTCTTCTTCACAGGCATCAAACAAGCTGCTATAGTAATTTATTACTTCCATCGAAATGTCGCACTTAAGCACTTTTACCATGGCATCCTTTTCCTCTGAGTTTTTAGGGATTTCTGTGTTTATTTTATCAATTAAAGCCAGTGGCTTGTTTAAGCTCTCAAGCCCTTTTGATTCTATTATTACAAATATAATATCTATAATGTCTTCACTTACCAAACTATACCTATCAAGCATATTCGCCTCCTTATATGATTAGCTGCTATAGCTACATTCCATCAACTAATAATTTAATACCTAGTAATATTAAGACAATTCCACCAACAATCTCCGCCTTGCAATTGAATTTAGTCCCAATGCTTTTCCCAATGTATAAAGCTCCTATGCACATTCCATAAGTAATAACTCCAATTATAACTGCAGCCATCATCATAAAGCCAATACTTTCATGAATAAGAGTAACTCCAACACTTAGTGCATCTATACTAGTTGATATACCTTGGATCATCAGTATCTTAAATGTAAGCTCCCTAGCATCGCCATCCATGCCTTCGCCGCTACAGTCCCCTGATTTTATACCATCAACTAGCATTTTAGTACCGACAATAGCCAATAGTATAAATGCAGCAATATGATTGTACTTAAACAAAGCCTCTGGTAATAAGTTTATACCAAAATATCCAAGTAGGGGCATCCCCCATTGCAGCACTGCAAAGGGAATTGCAATTATCAAGGCCTTTGAAAGCTTTGGCTTATATATTAGTCCGCTAGCTGTACAGACACAGCTGGCATCTACTCCAAGTCCTATGGACAAAATAACAATTTCTATAATACTCATTACTATAACCCTTTTTTATTATTTTATAATTTAATTTCATAAAATAAATCTTCTTCTAGCAGTTCTACAAATCTATCTAAGTAAACTGGCCTTTCAAAATAATAACCTTGCGCATAATCGCACTCGCACCCCCTAAGCCATAAAGCCTGGTGATAAGTTTCAACGCCTTCAGCAACTACTTTCATATCTAATCTCTTAGCTAAATGAATAGCCTCCTCAACTACAATCGTGCTTCTTTCACCTTCCTCTTTCAAATCAAAGAATGCCTTATCAAGTTTCAAAGTATCTGCATTAATCGCACTAAGCCTATTCAAAGAAGAAACACCTGCACCAAAATCATCAATAGCAATTTGAAAACCTAACTCTTTTAAACTCTTAACGTTTTCTAAAAAGACTGTTTCATCATTTGTGATTGCACTTTCTGTTATTTCAAATTCAATTTGACTAGGTAACAATCCCACTTCTTTAACAATACCAGTAATTATATCACAAATATCTGTAGAAATAATAGTAATAGTTGATAGATTTACAGATATTATAGGTACACTAACTCTTTCTTTTTGATTTTCGATAAATTTGCAAACTTCTTTTAGTACATACATATCTAATTCTTTAATAAATCCATTTGCTTCAAATACAGGTATAAACGAATCTGGATAGATTACTGTTCCATCTTGTGGTTTCCACCTTACAAGAGCCTCCGCACTTGCAATTTTAAGTGTTTTAAAATTCACCTTAGGTTGGTAAACGACAACAAACTCATGGTCTATTAAGGCTTGCTCCATTCTAAAAGTGCATCTCAGCTTACTATCAAATTCTTCATGCATTTTTTCATCAAAGTAATAAAATGTTGTTTTATGAGTATTTTTGCCTTGAATCCTTGCTGTATCAGCATACCCAATTATATTATCTATATCCTCTTCTACATTTTCTATTATATAAATTCCAAAGGAAAAGCTAACATTATAATTGCTTGAGAGAATTTTTGTGACATTAGGCCTTATAGAATTTTCAAAAATTTCTTCTATATTTTCTGCATCCTGAGTTTTGCAAAAAATCAGAAATTCATCTGCAGTCCTTCGCGTAATTAAAGTATCTATATCAGAAAAAGCTTCCTGTAGGCTCTTTGAAATTTCTAAAATCACTTCTGTTCCTCGTTCATTGCTGTAATGGGTATTTATGGTTTTGAATAAATCTATATCAAAAGAAATAATTTCAAATTCACAGCAACTACCATTTTTTATTTTTTCTTTAATTTCACTTGTAAAGTACTCCAATGAAATTAACCCTGTAAGCCTATCTGTGTTAAAAGCTTTCGTAACCTCTTCTTTCTCTTTCAACTTAGCAAAATATGCATTAAGTAATAAAATTAAAGCTATAAAAATAGCTACAATTAAAAATATATACCAATACTCCTCAAAAATATCAACAAATGTAGTTTCTGGTAAAAATCCTCCTGAGTGCTTCTCTATTATTGATTCATAAGTACTTTCGGGTATTGTGTCAAGCATAACATTAAAAATAGGCAAATATTCATTAGAAATATTTTTTGAAACTAGAAGTGCCATTTGAACTTCTAAATCTGTAGATACAGAAATAGTTTTTTCATCTCTTAAAAAGCTCTCAACATATGCAGTTGCACTTTCAGTCGAAATAACAACATCATTTCCACCTACTAAAAAGTCATCTAGGGTATATCCTAAGTTATCATAAAAAGTTATCTCTGCATTATTAAAAGATTCTGAGAAAGCTTCGTAATCTACTAGTAAGTATTCTAACATACCTATATTAAGTATATTGTTATTATTACTATTAGTACCTGTTGGGTCATAATATACGCTTTCTCTAATCTGAGCATACATTGACATTGAATAAAATGGTTCTGTAATATCGTAATATCTCTCTTCATAATCTAAATCTCCATACATAGTAAGAAGAATATCATAGTCATTATGTAACGTTTCATCTTCCACTAAGGTATACGGATGGTATTCTAAGGTTATTCCATACTTATCAGCAATGTAGTCTAATATTCCAACCATAGCTCCATCTGGCTTTCCTTCATCATTTTGAAATACAATTGGTTCTCTATTAGCTAAGTAACCTACTCTCAAGGTCCTTTCTTGAATTTTAGCAAGTTCTTCTGGTCTCAAAGATCTGTGATTTAGATTTACATTGTCGGCTAAATATTTCTCTTCTAGTTCTAAAAAGAAATTCCCCTCATCATTTACTA
>CAYJFM010000040.1:0-16099 GCA_964369805.1 uncultured Oscillospiraceae bacterium | reverse complement strand
CAGAGAATTTTCTGAATATGATAGATAGGATTTTTGAAGATCCTGAAGTAAAGGTGAAATTCAAAAATTTAGATATTGAATAGAAAAGAAAAAAAGAGGAGATTATGGGATATACAGAATTACTAGAAAGATTAGACCTAGAAGATGCTAGCGAGTTTAAATACTTTGAAAACTTTGCTGAACTTATGGAAAGTGAAGAATCATTAGAAGCAGATGAATTAGCTGCACTATTTGAAAATACTGAAAAAGAAGATGTATTAGAAATAATAGAAAACTACTTTGATGAAGCACTGGAAATTTTGCAAGAGCATGCAGATATATATACAACAATTGAATTAATAAAAAGTACATTAACAAGACTATATGAAGAAGGAGCAATCAAAGATTTTGCGTTGGAACTAGCCAAAGTACAAGAATGGTATGCAATAATAGAAGAGGTGGAAGTAACAGATTATTCAAGCGGTGCAGATCAATATTATAGCTCTATCTTAGATGCAATATGCAATCTAAGGCTTGAAAAGCTTGGGGATAAAAAGCTAGAATATGATTTTTACAAAAGTGCAGAGTATGAAATAGAGGAATATGTAATGAATATTGGAACTCTTGAAAGTGATGGTGAATAGAAGATGACACTTGAATCTTCAAAAGAGTTAAAAACAGGGCTTATTGCAGCACTAGTATCAGGGATATTTTGGGGGCTCTCACCAATTTACTGGAAAATATTATACCCAATAGATTCATTTACCATAATTCTTTTTAGAATTGTACTTTGCTGCATATTTGCATTTATTTTTAGTTTAAAGAATGCAAGTGTAAAAGAAATTTTGCTTAGGGTAATCGACTTTAAGTTTATGAAAGCTCCTATTATAGCTGGAGCTTTTATCACTTTAAACTGGAGTTTGTATATATGGGCTATTTCTAATGAGAGGATTATTGAAACCTCATTAGGTTATTATATACAGCCTTTAATAGTGTGTCTATTTGGGGTAGTAGTTTTTAAAGAAAAACTAGTAAAGTTTAAAATTGTAGCAGTTGCATTTGCTGTAATTGGGGTTATGGTTGTTGTCTTTTATTTTCAAAAACCTCCAATAATTCCCTTAACTCTTGCAGTATCCTTTGCTACTTATGCAGTGCTAAAGAAAAAGTATTCTATCTCACCTATGTTATCATTGTTTTATGAAACTATATACATAGCCCCACTAGCTATTGGAGTCATGATATATAGAGACGTAAACGGGTTTGGCATTTTTGACTTTGGTGCAACCTATCAGTTATACTTACTACCTTTTGCAGGAATAGTAACATTAATCCCTTTATCAATATATGGATATGCAGCTCCTAGAATACCACTAATTACACTAGGTCTTTCTGGATATATAGCTCCAACCATTTCTTTGATACTGGGTGTAGCTATGTATAATGAACCATTTGTAGCTGTTCAGTTTATTTCCTTTGGAATAATA
Organism: uncultured Oscillospiraceae bacterium; assembly: GCA_964369805.1. GTDB lineage: Bacteria > Bacillota > Clostridia > Peptostreptococcales > Anaerovoracaceae > CAYJHC01. Next base: position 14,636 of record CAYJFM010000040.1, on the reverse strand, counting down.
TGGATTGGACTTGGAATTTTTACCTATGGACAGAATAAAGAGTTAAAATATAAAAAGTTAAAGGAGCGATAGGTGGTAAAAGAAAAAGGAATAAGTACCATTGGCGTAGCTCTAATATTTGTAGGAGTAATAATTGGAGCAGGATTTGCTTCCGGTAGAGAAATATGGCAATTCTTTGGTGTCTTTGGCGATAAGGGTATAATAGGTCTAGTGATTGTTGCAGTTTTGTTTGTGTCAATTGCAGTGGCAACGGTTATTATCTCCAGTGAATTGAAAACTAAAGATATTGGAGAAATAGTAGTACCTAAGAGTATAGAAAAGGTACAGGGAATTATTGGGTGGACAGTATCTATTTTTGTATACTCCGTGCTAATAACCATGTCAGCAGCAGCAGGATCACTCCTGTATCAGCTATTTGGGTTACCTAGGTATATGGGCGGAGCGGGTTTGATAATACTTGTAATACTAACACTTTTAGGAGGGTTCTCCCGAATGTCGAAGGTCTTTTCGAAGACTATGCCAGTTTTAGTTTCAGTTATTATAATAGCTGGTGTGACAATAATGGTTAATGCAGGTTTTGAAGTTGACCTTAAAAGTGGAGGAGAGCCTACGGAGCTTTCCCCAAACTGGTTGATATCAGGTTTTACATATGCATCATATAATATACTTGCTGCCATACCAATATTGGGTAGCGTAGCAGTAAAAGCTGAAAATAAAAAAAAGGCAATGATAGGGGCAAGCGTTGGTGGGACTTTATTGATCTTGCTAGCATGTGTAATCTACTTTGCTCTTAGTACAAATCCAGAACTAGCTGATAATAGTGACTTGCCAATGTTGAGTCTGATTAGCGATTCAAAATATATTCTGAGTTTAATTTATTCTATCATTTTATTCTTTGCCATTTATGGATCAGCCACAGGCAATTATTATGGCTTTATATCGAGGATAAAAGAGGATAAATATACTAAATATAGAATTGTTGGCTTTGCAGTGCTTGCTTTTGTACTCGGGTTAATAGGCTTTAAAGAAATAGTAGCATATATGTTGCCAATACAAGGATTTGTAGGGTTTGGAATAATTATTCTATTATTTATTAATTTAATATATGTGCTATTGAATAAAAGAAAAAAGATAAAATAAAACTGTTTACAATAAAAATGTTTTGGTAAACTAACTTGCGTTAATGTTGAATAGGAAGGTTGAAAAATGGTAGAGATTAAAAAATTAAATGGTGGAATAAGAGTGGCAATGGAGGAACTTCCATATGTGCAGTCGGCTTCAATTGGAATTTGGGTAAAGGCAGGTGCTGTTAATGAAGATAAAGAAAATGCTGGTATTTCACATTTTTTAGAACATATGATGTTTAAAGGAACTGAAACCAGGTCTGCGAAAAAAATAGCAGAAGATGTAGACAATATTGGTGGAAATATAAATGCTTTCACAGGCAAGGAAGCTACATGTTACTATATCAAAACAATTTCACCTAACTTTGCAAAGGGAATGGAGATTCTATTTGATATGTTTACAAACACAAAGTTAGATGAGAAAGAACTAAGAAAAGAAAGAAAAGTAATCTTTGAAGAGATGAAAATGATTGAAGATGTACCAGATGATATAGGGGCAGACTTGATTTGTGAGAAGGTAATGAAAGGTAATCTTTTGTCTAACAGGATTATTGGCTCTAGATCATCTCTAAAAAAAATCAACTCAGAGATTATGAGAGATTATATTAAAAAAGAATATACAAAAGACAGTATTGTAATCTCAGTTGTAGGAAACTTCAATAAAGATGAAGTTATAGAAGCTGTAGAACTTGCTTTTGCAGATTTTGCAGAAACTAAGGAAGAAAAAAACTACTTACTTGACGACTATGAACCGTCTAAATTAGTTAAGAAAAGAGAGATAGAACAGTCCCACCTTTTCTTAGCAACTCCTACCATTAATCTAGCGGATGACAGATACTATAGCATGGCAATACTTTCTAATATATTAGGTGGCAGTATGAGCTCAAGGCTTTTTCAATCAATTAGAGAAGAGAGGGGTTTAGCTTACTCAGTTTATGCTGGAAACCAGAGCTACAAAGATGCAGGATATTTCCAAATTTATGCAGGTGTAGGTCATGATAACCTTAAGGAAACAGAGAATGAAATCAAAAGACAGCTTTTAATTTTAAAAGAAGATGGAGTCACTGCCGAAGAACTAAGGAAGGCAAAAGAACAGTTAAAGGCAAGCGTTACTTTTGGACAAGAAAGCGTGGACAGAAGAATGTATGCTTTGGGTAAGAATTTGCTCCTATTGGATAAGGTAGAAGATGGGGAAACAATTTTAAGTAACCTTGATAAAGTCTCAATGGAAGATTTAAAAGAAGTTATTGAACTAATATGTGACTATAAAACATATTCAAGGGTATTAATTACAGGGAAGGATGCTAAGCAAAATGCTTAAAGTTGGAATTGTAAGTCTTGGAGGAGAGATCCCATCATATGAAACAGAGGGAGCTTCAGCTTTTGACCTAAGAGCTTATCTTTCTGAAAAAGTAATTATTAATCCTATGGAGCGAAGCCTTATTCCGACGGGAGTTGCAATGGAAATTCCAAAGGGTTATGAAGGGCAAATTAGAGCGAGATCTGGTTTGGCAATTAAGAAGGGCATAGGACTTGTTAACGGGATAGGTACAATTGACTCTGACTACAGAGGAGAAATAAAGGTAATACTTATAAACTTTGGGACAGAGCCTTTTGAAATTGAAAATGGAGACAGAATAGCTCAAATGGTCATATGTTCCTATGAGAAAGTGACCTTTAAGCTACAAGAGGAGCTTAGTAATACAAAACGAGGTGAAGGCGGCTTTGGTCATACAGGAGTATAATAGTTCTGTATGTGGTTTTTGTGGAGGTGAATTATGCTAAGAGAAATGGTAGAAAAGCGGGAAGAAGATATGCTATCTATTTTTGCTGCAAGATCCAGTAGCAGTAAAGGTAGGCTTAGAGAAGAAGAAAAATGTTTACTTAGAACTGAGTTTCAAAGAGATAAAGACAGAATTATTCACTCTAAAGCTTTTAGAAGGCTAATGTACAAAACCCAGGTTTTTCTTCCTATGGAAGAAGACCATTTCCGAACAAGGTTAACCCATACATTAGAAGTGTCTCAAATTAGTCGAACTATTGCGAGAGGCTTAAACCTGAATGAAGATTTGACAGAAGCAATTTCCCTTGGACACGATCTTGGACACACTCCTTTTGGACATGCAGGTGAAAATGTGCTAAACAGAATTCACAAGGGGGGATTTAAGCATAATGAGCAGAGTATTAGGATTGTAGACATACTTGAAGATGGACATAATAAACAGGGCCTAAATTTAACTTCTGAAGTAAGAGACGGTATACTTAACCATACGGGAGCAGGAATCCCACTTACATTAGAAGGACAAATAGTAAAAATAAGCGATAGAATAGCATATATTAATCATGATATTGATGATGGAATCAGATCGAAGATAATTAAAATGGAAGACCTGCCAAAAGAAAGTCTTGACTTTTTAGGCTATGAACATAGCAAAAGAATTAGTTCACTAGTTTTAGATATGATAGAAAATAGTAAAAACAGTGAGCATATTGCCTTGAGTAAGGAAGCTAATTATCATATGCTAGAGCTTAGAAAATTTATGTTTGAGAATTTATATCTGAATAAAAAGGTGAACAAAAGTGGATTTTCCGGAAATGAAGAAGAAATAGTCGAATCTCTATACTACTACTATTTAGATCACCTTGAAGAAATACCTGAAGATATGCAGTATTTGATAGGTAAATATGGCAAAGAAGAGACTGTAAAAGACTATGTGGCTATGATGACAGATAGATATGCAATAAAACAGTTTAAAAGGCTTTACAAATAGGCCTTACAGAAGGTATAATTTAAAGTTGGGGGAACTCTTTTTTTAGAGCCGCTAGAAAGGGTGTGTAATGAGCAATTCTTCTATTAATACGGAAGAAATAAAGAACAGATGCGACATAGTCGATGTTATTGGTGAAGTGATACCATTAAAGAAGGCTGGAGCAAATTATAAAGGAGCTTGTCCTTTTCACAATGAGAAGACTCCTTCTCTTGTTGTTTCATCTGAAAAACAAATATTTACATGCTTTGGCTGTGGAGCTACAGGAGATGTAATTGAATTTACAAAAAAGTATTATTCCCTTGAATTTATGGAAGCTATAGAAAAACTTGCTCAAAAATGTGGCATAACAATTACAAAAAGCTCTGGTGGAAAACCTAGAAATAAAGAAAATCTATTAAATATTAATAGAGAAGCAGCAATTTTCTTCTTTAAATCCTTTTTTAACTCAAGGAATCCTGGGTATAAATATATGATAGATAGAGGAATATCTGTTGATACTTTAAAAAAATTTGGGATTGGGTATGCAGATGAAAATTGGACAAGTTTATATGACCACTTAAAAAGCAAAGGGGTTAGCGATAAAGATATGCTAAAGTTAGGCCTTGTTTCCGAGAAAAACGGAAGGTATTTTGATAAGTTTCGTGGAAGAGTAATTTTTCCAATACAAGATACCTCAAATAGAATAATTGGCTTTGGCGGAAGAATAATTGGGGATGGAATGCCAAAATACTTAAACTCAGCTGAGTCGGAAGTATTTCATAAAAAAAACAATCTATATGCCTTGAATTTAGCAAAAAAAGAAATTGAAGCGGAAAACCGCATCATTCTAGCAGAAGGATATATGGATGTGATTGCTCTATTTGATAAAGGCATAAGAAATGTTTCGGCCTCTCTAGGGACGGCTTTAACAGAAAACCAAGCAAAGTTATTAAAGAGATATACAAACAGCGTTTATATTGCATATGATGCAGATCAAGCAGGCCAAAATGCTGCTATGAGAGGTATTGAAATAATTAAGGAAGCTGGTATAAAAGGCAGAGTAATTAAAATCCCGGATTGTAAAGATCCAGATGAATATATAAAAAAATATGGCTCAACGAAGTTTTTAGAACTATTAGATGGTGCTAGTGCTTATGGAGACTATAGGCTGAATATACTAGCAGAGTCATATAACCTAGAGGCTATTGAAGATAGAATAGACTTTCTTAAAGAGGCAGCCAAAATATTACGCAGCCTAAGTCCTGTAGAAAGGGATATTTATATAAAAAAACTATCGAGAGATGTTGGAATTTCGGAAGGTGCAATTAGAGGGGAAATTGGAAACGATATACCAGAAAGTAATAATTACTATGCGCAAGAAAGGACGAGAGAAGTAGATAGAGAAGATAAGGTTACAGTAAAAGAAAAGCGAATAACAAAAATTGAAATAGAATTAATTAGATTTATGTTGTTGGACAAAAAATTCTACTATGGAATAAGAGAATATCAAGGAATTTTTCAAAGTCAAGAGGGACAAGAAATTATGGAGTCCATTGAAATTATTTATGAGGATGGAAAGGCACCAGATATTAAAATACTTATTGATACTGTAGAGGAAAGTAGTCAGCGCCTAATAAGATATGTTTTAGATAACATAAATTATGAAGGAAAAGAAGAAGAAGCCTTTGAGGAATGTATAGGCAAAATAAAATTAGACAAACTAAAATCAAGGGCAAAAGAATTGGAAACAATTATTACCATGCTTGACGAAGAAGAAGACAGAGAAGAAATTGAAAAAGCTAGTTTAGAGTTGATGAATATTCAGCAAAGGATTAGGTCATAGGAGGATAAATATAGTGTACAACGAAGAATTTGAAAAGAAAAAAGTGCTTATTGAAGCTGAAATAAAAAAGAAAATGAAAAAAGAAAAGATCACTTATGGTGTGTTTGCTGAAGTTTTAGAACATTATGGCCTAGATGAAGAGCAGATGCGTGAAATGTGTGAAGACTTTTTATTGAAAGAAGGAGACCTATTTATTGACGACAGTGCAATGGAAATTGAACTAGAAGCAATTGAGAGGGAAGAAAATGAATTAATTGAAGATATACCTGAAGAGGCCATAGAAATAAAAAAAGGTGGTGAGAAGGTAATAGATCTTGAAGCTATCGCTATTGGTAAAACTATTGCTATAGATGATCCTGTAAGGATGTACCTAAAAGAAATTGGAAAAGTTCCACTACTTTCTAAGGATGAAGAAAAAGAACTTGCAAAAAGAATGGAAGAAGGCGATGAAGAAGCTAAGAGAAAACTTTGTGAAGCTAACCTTAGACTCGTTGTAAGTATTGCAAAAAGATATGTAGGGCGCGGAATGCTGTTCAATGATTTAATTCAAGAGGGAAAACAAGAGCTAATAAAGGCAGTAGACAAAATTTACTCGAGAAAGGGATTTAAATTTAGTACATACTCAACTTGGTGGATTAGACAAGCTATTACAAGATCTATTGCAGACCAAGCTAGAACTATTAGAATCCCAGTTCATATGGTTGAAACAATCAATAAACTAATGAGGGTGTCAAGGCAGATTTTACAAGAAAATGGAAGTGAAGCAACACCAGAAGAAATCGCAGAAGTAATGGGAATTCCTGCCGATAAAGTTAGAGAAATACAAAAAATTGCTCAGGAACCTGTTTCTTTAGAAACTCCAATTGGAGAAGAGGAAGATAGCCATCTAGGAGACTTTATCCCAGATGATGAAGCTCTAGCACCATCAGATGCTGCAGCCTTTGCAATGCTAAAGGAGCAGTTAATGGAAGTACTGTCTGAGCTATCAGAGAGAGAAAAAAATGTACTACTTCTAAGATTTGGACTTCAAGATGGAAGGGCGAGAACTCTTGAAGAAGTTGGAAAACAATTTGATGTTACAAGAGAAAGAATTAGACAAATTGAAGCTAAAGCTTTGAGAAAGCTTAGAGCACCAAGTAAGAGCAGAAAGCTTAGGGACTTTATAGAATAATATGATTGAACTTAGTAATAGAATGGAGCTAATGGCATCCTTTGTAGATAAAGGAGAGTCAGTTGCTGATATAGGAACAGATCATGGGCTATTGCCATTGTCATTGTGGGAGAGAGGAATCTGTCCGAAAGTGGTGATGGCTGATGTGAGCAAACCTTCATTAGAAAAGGCAAAAATCAATTTTATTGATTTCATTGGATATGACCTACCAGACAAAGAAAGCAAATTTTCTTTTGTATATGGGGACGGCTTGAAAGTAATAGAAGCAGGCTCAGTCGATACCATAACTATTGCAGGGATGGGAGGAAGGCTGATGGTAGATATTCTTGGTGCTGATTTAAAGAAAACTTATAGCTTTAAAAAATTCATTTTGCAGCCGCGAAATGGAAGCCAGGTGTTGAGGCAGTTTTTACTTGAATCAGGCTTTGCAGTTACCACTGAAGCGCTTGTTGAAGAAGGGAAATATATTTGTGAAATTATAGTAGCAAAGCCAGACAAGGGCATAGAAAGTAGCTGTGGCGATATATTTGAAAATGAAAGTAAAAAGCTTTGGCCTTTGCAAAGAGAACTAGATAGTATTGTTTGGGAGCTACCAATTTTAAGAGAGATTACAAATCAACATTTACTAGAAGAATTAACTCTTAGAAAACTAAGAAAACAGAGAAAAATTCTTAGCACAATTATGGAAACAAGTAATAAAAATAAAATAATAGAAACAGAAAAGAATATTAGAGAACTTGAACGTGTAATAGGAGAGAGAATATGCAAATAAAAGATGTTGTAAACGTTATAGAACATATAGCTCCGTTAGAATATGGAGAGTCGTGGGATAATACAGGTATTCAAATTAATACAGGCAAAAATGATATTAATAAAATACTTGTTGCAATGGAAATTAATGATGCAGTTATTCAGGAAGCAGTAGACCTAAAGGTGGATATGATTGTGACACATCACCCACTGATGTTTTCTAAACCAAAATCAATTGATAAGGAAACGGTGCAAGGTAGATATTTAATTAATTTAATCAAAAATGATATTTCAGTTTACTCTGCTCATTTAACCTTTGACAATGTTCCAGGAGGAAACAATTACTATTTAGGAAAACTACTTGGACTTAACGATATCGTAGAACCAGGGAACAACCCAACGGATGAACCAGGTATAGTAGGAGAGCTAGAAGAGGAAATAAGTCTAAAAGAGTTAGGACATTTAATATCAGAAAAATGGGAAATACCAAAAGGCATACTGAAAGTAGCTGGGGATTTAGAGCTTAGAGTGAAGAAAATAGCAATTTGTTCAGGAGCTGGTGCAGGACTTTTGAAAACTGCAATTCTTGAGGATTGCCAAGTGTTGATTACAGGTGATACTAAATTACATGAAGCTCAAAAAGCAATTGCAGAGGGAATTTCTTTAATAGATGCAGGCCATTATGATACAGAAAAGCAATTTACTGAGAATATGGCAAGCCAACTTGAAAATAAGATAGAAAATATAGAGATTATAAGGAGTGAAGCAAGGGTTAACCCTTTCTACTATTTATAATTAATGAAGGTACCAATGACACAAGAGTGTTAAAATTGAAAACAATTTGGGTGAGCTGGCAGTCGCGCGTAGGGATACGTGAGGAAAGTCCGGGCTCCATAGAGTAGGATGCCAGATAACGTCTGGCGTAGGTAACTATAGGGAAAGTGCAACAGAAACATTCCGCCGAAACGGGTAATGCCGTGGTAAGGTTGAAATGGTGAGGTAAGAGCTCACCGGTAGTGTGGAGACATACTAGCCGTGTAAACCCCATCTGGAGCAAGATCAAGTAGGAATAAGGGTGGTTACTCGTCACCCCCGGTAGGTAGATCGCATGAGGTATGTAGCGATATATGCCCAAGATAGATGATTGTCTAATACAGAACCCGGCTTATGCGCACCCAAATTTTTTTATAGATAGAACATTTATATATAAATAATTTATATATTCAAATACAATCATTAGTTAGAAAAAAATTTTAGTTTTAGTAATAATAACTAATATAGGATCTTTGAAAGCTAAATACGTTGTATTTACTAGAGAGTCAAAACTTTATATAATAAATGAGGGAATATGAGAGTAGGTATTGATATAGGTTCAACTACAGTAAAGTTAGTTGGAATAAATGATGACAATGAGATTTTGTTTGAAAAATATGAAAGGCACATGTCTAATGTGTTTGAAAAAGTAATAGAGATAATTAAATCTTTATACGACGAAAAAGGAGACATGCCAATTCAACTTACAATAACAGGTTCTGGAGGACTTGCTTTATCTAAGTTGCTTGGTATTAATTTTGAACAAGAGGTAATTGCCTGTTCAAGAGCAGTAGAAGAATTAATTAGTGAAACAGATGTAGCAATAGAACTTGGTGGAGAGGATGCAAAAATAACTTTCTACGGTGGGACAATAGAACAGAGAATGAATGGAACCTGTGCCGGTGGGACAGGTGCTTTTATTGACCAAATGGCAGTGCTATTAAACACTGATGCAACAGGTTTAAACGAAGCAGCAAAAAAACATAATATGATTTATCCAATTGCTGCAAGATGCGGAGTGTTTGCAAAAACAGACATTCAACCATTAATTAATGAAGGTGCGGCAATAGAAAACTTGTCGGCATCTATTTTTCAAGCAGTAGTTAATCAAACCATTAGCGGATTAGCTTGCGGAAGAAAAATAGAAGGCAACATCGCTTTTCTTGGTGGACCGTTATTCTTCCTATCAGAGCTAAGAAATAGATTTATTGAAACACTTGGCATTAAAGAAGAGCAAATCATTTTTCCTCCAGATGCAAAGTATTTCGTTGCAATCGGAGCTGCTATAATAGCTGAAAAATGTAAAGAAATACAGCTAGAAGAACTGATAAGAAGAATTGAAACCACTGATTTAACTTCTATGGCAGAAAAGAAATATGAGGATCCTCTCTTTGCTTCACAAGAAGAGTACGATAGGTTTAAGAAAAGGCATGATAAGAACTCAGTCCCAAGAAGAGACCTTAAACATGCTCATGGTAAAGTCTTTCTTGGAATAGATGCAGGTTCTACTACAACTAAAGCAACATTAATAGATGAAAATGACAATTTACTATATTCCTTCTACAAGAGTAATGAAGGAAAGCCAATTGAAGCTGTAAAGAAAATGCTAGAAGAACTTTATGAGCAGCTACCGGAAAAAGCAATAATAGCAAACTCGCTAGTTACTGGATATGGAGAAGGGTTAATAATGGAAGCCTTCAAAGTTGATATGGGCGAAATAGAGACTATGGTTCACTATAGGGCAGCTGAGAAACTCCAACCAGGAGTAGACTTTATTTTAGACATTGGTGGACAAGATATGAAGTGCATGCGTATACGAGATGGTGCAATGTATAATATCGTGCTAAATGAAGCCTGTTCTTCTGGCTGTGGATCATTTATTGAAACCTATGCAAAGTCTGTAAATATGGATGCAGTGACATTCTCCAAAGAAGCATTATTTGCAAAGGCTCCAGTAGACCTAGGTACTAGGTGTACTGTATTTATGAACTCAAAAGTAAAGCAAGCTCAAAAAGAAGGGGCTACTATAGGAGATATTTCTGCAGGACTATCCTATTCAGTAGTAAAAAATGCACTATACAAAGTAATTAAGCTCAGAAACCCTGAAGAGGCTGGAAATAAAATAGTGGTTCAGGGCGGAACCTTTTTAAATGAAGCAGTTTTAAAAAGTATTGAGAATGTAATTGGAAAAGACGTAGTAAGACCTGATATAAGCGGGCTAATGGGTGCTTATGGAGCAGCTTTGCTTGCAAAAGAAAATCATGTTCAAGGAACAGAATCTTCAATTTACGATTTAAATGATTTAAAAGAATTTGAAACAGAAAACTCTCATGCAAGGTGTAAACTTTGCGAAAATAAATGCCTATTAACTATAACAAAATTCCAAGATGGTGGAAAGTATATTACAGGGAATAGATGTGAAAGAGGAGCAGGAAAATCAAAAGACGAGAGCAAAGTACCAGATCTATTTGATTATAAGGCAAGGCGAACTTTTGACTATAAACCACTAACAGAAGAGCAATCATTGCGCGGGACAGTGGGAATTCCAAGAGTACTTAACATGTATGAGAACTATCCTTTCTGGTTTAAGTTTTTTACCCATTTAGGATACAGAGTAGTAATTTCCCCTCCATCTTCAAAAGAAATTTATGAAAAAGGAATGGAAACAATTTCTTCAGACACAGCATGCTACCCAGCGAAGCTAGTCCATGGGCATATACAGTGGCTAGTAGAACAAGGTGTAAAGTGGATTTTTTACCCATGCATTAACTTTGAGCTACAAGAAGACCAAAACTCGGATAACCATTTTAACTGCCCTGTGGTAGCAACTTATCCAGAAGTTATCAAAAATAACATGGATGACATTTTTGAAAAAGAAGGAGTTAGATTCTCTGGACCGTTCTTGCCGTATGATAATGATCAAAGACTAATAAAAGAACTTCATAAAAACCTTTCTAAGTTTGGAGTGTCAATTGGTGAAATAGCAAAGGCTGTTTCCCTTGCAAGAAAAGAAGATAAAAGATTTAAAGATGATGTAAAAAAATATGGAGACAGGGCATTAAAATTTGCTAGAGAAAATGGCAAAAAAGCAATTGTTTTAGCAGGAAGACCTTATCACCTTGACCCAGAGGTTAATCATGGTATTAGCCAAATTATTACATCACATGACATGGTAGTATTGACTGAGGATTCGGTTGCTAACCTAGAGACAATAAAAAGACCTTTAAGGGTTTTAGACCAATGGATGTACCATTCAAGGTTATATAAGGCAGCAGAATATGTGTGTACTACTGATGATGTAGAAATAGTTCAGTTAAACTCCTTTGGATGTGGGCTTGATGCAGTAACCACTGATCAGGTTGAAGAAATCACCAAGGATATGAATAAACTTTATACTGTTTTGAAAATTGACGAAGGAAGCAACCTAGGTGCAGCAAAGATTAGGATAAGATCACTAAAAGCAGCTATGGAAGCACGAGAAAAATATAATTTTCCAGTAGAAAAAGAAAGACATCCATTTGAACGTGAAGTTTTCACTAAGCAAATGAAAAAAGATTACACATTAATAATACCGCAGATGTCACCGATGCATTTTAACTTAGTTGAAGATGCTCTAAAATCTTATGGATACAATGCAAAATTACTACCTGAGGTAAGCGATAACTGTATCGAAGAAGGGTTAAAATATATTAACAATGATGCCTGCTATCCTACGATAGTAACCTTAGGACAGATAATTGCATACCTAAAGAGTGGAGAAGTTGATACCAACAAATGTGCTGTTTTTATGACACAAACTGGAGGAGGCTGCAGAGCAAGTAACTATATAGCTATGCTTCGTAAGGCTCTAAAAGATATGGGTATGGAACATATTCCTGTTGTATCAGTAAACCTCTCAGGCATAGAAAAAAATCCTGGATTTAAGTTTTCAGCTGGACTTGGCAAAAGAGTATTAATGGCATTACATTATGGAGACCTCTTTACAAGAGTTTTATTAAAGACAAGGCCATACGAAAAAGTACCAGGCTCAGCAAATCTGATGTATAGAAAATGGTCGAAGCTTGCTTCAAGGAATATCAAAAATGGAAGCCTAATAAAGTATAAAAATTTAATGAAATTAATAGTCGAAGATTTTGATAACCTAGAAATACATGAAGACTTAATCAAGCCAAAGGTTGGAGTTGTAGGGGAAATACTTGTTAAGTATCACCCAATAGCGAATAATGACATTGTTAATGTAATAGAGAGAGAAGGGGGAGAAGCAGTAGTGCTTGACCTTGCAGACTTTTTCTTATATGGAATGCATAATAAGACCTTTAATTATCATAACTTGTCTGGTACTAGGGCTGCAATGGAAGGAAACAAGCTTGCAATTGCCTTTGTAGAGTACTGGAGAAAACCAATGAGAGAAGCTCTTAGAAATAGTAAAAGATTTACAGAGCCAGACAGAATAGAAGATATTGCAAAAAAAGCTTCAGAATTAGTATCTATTGGAAACCAGTGTGGTGAAGGGTGGCTCTTAACAGGAGAGATGATTGACTTAATTGATCATGGTGTAGAAAATGTAGCCTGCTTGCAGCCTTTTGGATGCTTGCCTAATCATGTAACAGGAAAAGGAGTTATGAAGGCTTTAAGGAAAAGAAATCCAAAAGCAAATATAGTTGCAATAGACTTCGACCCAGGTGCAAGTGAAGTTAATCAGTTAAATAGAATAAAACTAATGATGGCAACAAGTCATAAAAATTTAGAAAATAAAACTAAAGGAGAGTAAAAAATGGGAAGACACGGAACGATTGCTGGCAGAAAAGCAGCGCAAGATTCAAAAAGAGCAGCAGTATTCACAAAATACACGAGAGCTATAATTGTAGCTGCAAAAGCAGGAAGTGACATGGACTATAATTCAGCTTTAAAACATGCAGTAGATAAGGCTAAAGCTATTAATATGCCTAATGATAATATTAATAAAGCTATCAAAAAAGGTGCTGGAGAGATTGATGGTGCAAACTTTGAATCTAGTAGCTTTGAGGGATATGGTGCTTCAGGTGTTGCTGTAATCGTAGAAACTCTTTCAGATAATAAAAATAGAACAACATCATCAATTAAGCATGCCTTTGACAAGTATGGTGGAAACCTTGGAACTCCAGGATGTGTATCATATATGTTTAACAGAAAGGGTCTAATCATAATCGAAAAGACAGATGAAGTTTCAGAAGATCAACTTATGGAAACAGCCCTTGAAGCAGGCATGGAAGATATGGAAATTTTTGAAGATAGCTTTGAAATAACAACTGCTGTTGAAGACTTTGCTAGTGTTCTTGAAGCCATAAAAGAAGCTGGATATGAACCAGTAGAAGCAGACGTTGAATTCATACCATCTATGGATGCGACTCCAACAGAAGAGCATGACATAAAAAATCTAAAGAAAATGATTAGCATTCTTGAAGATGATGATGATGTACAAAAGGTACACCATAATTGTACAATTGACCTTTCTGAGTAATAAGTTATGGAAAAGAAATTATATGAGAGTATTCTAGAATCAATGTATGGTGTAGTGGCAATTGATATGGAAGGCATCATTACATATATGACCAAAGAGTGCGCAGCATATTTAAAGGTAGACAGAAAGACATCTTTAGGGAGACATATTAAAGATGTCTTTCCTAATACACAGATGATAGGCAATTTAAATATTACTGAAACCAAGAAAGTTTTTTATCATATATATGGTAAAACAGGTGTAAGCTTTCATGCTCCAATCTTTGAAAATGGGAAAAAAGTAGGACTTGTAGAGTATGATTTTTTTCAAGTAATCGATGGAAATGCTGGTGTAGATGAATTCTACAAGCAGTATATGGATTTTGCAGACGAAAAAATCCAATACTATAAAGAAGAAATAAAAAACCTTCGAAATGGAAATTACACAATGGATAGTCTTAGTGGAAACTCATTAGCTATTCAAAAGGTAAAGGAACAGATAAGCCATGCAGCAAATTCATCTTCAACTGTTTTGATCTCTGGAGAGACTGGTACAGGAAAAGAAGTAATAGCTAACTTAATTCACTATCTCAGTGATAGAAATAAAAATGATTTAGTTAAAATAAACTCTTCTACTATTCCAGAAGGACTTGCAGAATCAGAACTTTTTGGATATGAAGGAGGAGCCTTTACCGATGCGAAAAAAG
>CAYJFM010000039.1:17326-19960 GCA_964369805.1 uncultured Oscillospiraceae bacterium | reverse complement strand
AAGAAGTAAGTGTTGCTATTGATGCTATGAGAGATTCAATAATTAAGTCAGGTTACGAAGATCAATATGATGTTTCCTTATTCTTCTGGAACGAAGAAGAGAATGCATTTACAGCGACTGAGTATACAACTCCTTCAGCAAATGTAGGAACTTACGAGGTACCGTATAAAATACTATTTACAGATAAAGAAGGAAAGCTTCTTGAAGAAGAAATAGAAGAAATAGGAAATCAAGTTAATGCATATACTGCAACAATAGATATTAACCCTATACCTATTACAATAACGGCAGCAGATTACTCAAAGACAGCAGGAGCAGCAGATCCAGTTAACTTTAATGGAGCAACATTAACAGCAGGTACTATGGTAGGTTCAGAAACATTTGACGTTACAGTTACAAGAACTGGATCAACTAGCCAAGCTGCAGGAACATATGCAGGAGTATTAGAACCATCAGCAGTTGAAAATGGAAGTGCACTTGTATCTAACTATGACATTACATATGTAAATGGTGACTATACAATTATTCCAGCACCTGTAGTAATAGTGCCACCAACACCGCCAGTAGTAGTACCGCCAACACCGGTAGTACCACCAGCAGTAGTAGCAGTACCGCCAGTTGCAACACCATTAGCAGATGGACCAGCAGAAACTATTATTGAAGATGGAGAAGTTCCACAAGCTCAAGGCATTGGAGGAGCATGGTCACTAGTAGACTTAATATTAACAATAGTAACTACAATAATGAGCATAATTATGATTATTGGATACTTCCACAAGAAAAAAGAAGAAGATGATGAAGAATCTGAAGTAAAGAGAAAAGGAGCATTTAGACTATTTAGTGTAGTGCCAGCGATAGCTGCAGTTATCCTATTCATAATCACTCAAGATTTAACACAACCAATGATTTTAATTGACCAATGGACATTACTATTTGCAGTTATCACACTAGTACAAGTTCTAACTAGCGTATTTGCTAAGAAAAAAGTAAAAGAATTTGATGACACAGCAACAGTATAGTTTGTAATTCTAAATGGAGACTTGCCTTTACCAAGGCTATAGGATTATTTAGAGAATGAAGTCAAAAACAATTTATAAGAAAAAAAGAGAGGTCGAGTATTCGACCTCTCTTTTATACTGTGCCTAGCATGGCACACTGTTTAGGCCATGTATAATTGTTGGCACAAACTATAATAGAGATCCAAACAAATCCCTTACCTTTTCAGGTGTATCTAGGGTGTTAAGCTCTTGTTTAATCTTAGAGCCATGTTTTACTCCTTTTAAATACCAAGCCCCATGTGAACGGATTTGGCGTACAGCTACATATTCTCCTTTTTCCTCAACAAGCATATCAAATTGCCTTAGAAGCACTTGCATTTTTTCTTGAAGTGTAGGAGTATAGGCTATATAATTTTCAACAGTTCCAAACTTTTCGAAATGATCAAGAGCAAGAACCAAATCCTTAAAAATAAAAGGATTACCCATAGAGCCTCTGCCGATCATAACAGCATCTACACCGTAGTTATTCATGAAATTTACACCATCAACACCACAGAAAATATCGCCGTTGCCAATTACAGGAATAGAAACTGCCTGCTTTACCTTTGCGATCTCATCCCAGTTAGCAGTTCCGTTATAAAACTGGTCACGAGTTCTGCCGTGGACAGCGATAAAATCACCACCAGCAGAAGAAATAGCCTGAGCCACCTCTACAGCATTCATAGCGTTACCATCCCAGCCAAGTCTGATTTTAACAGATACAGGCTTACCACTAGCAGACTTTGCAGCTTTAACAAGTTCATACACAAGATCGGGGTTAGTCATTAAGTGAGAACCTTCTTTATTCTTGACGATTTTTGGCACAGGGCAGCCCATATTAATATCAAGAACAGCATTGCTTCTAGGAGCAAGAAAATCTGCTGCATACTTTATAACATCAGGCTCAGAACCGAAAATCTGAAAAGAAACAGGCTCCTCAGCTTTGCTGGTAAGAAGAAGTTTTTCTGTGTTCTTATCTCCATAGAAAATCCCCTTAGCACTTACCATTTCGCTTACGACCATTGAAGCTCCCATTTCTGAGCAAAGAATACGGAAGGATAAGTCAGTAACTCCAGCCATTGGAGCGAGTATAAAGGGGTTTTTTAAGTTCAAATCAGCAAGTTTAATATTCATGGTAATTCCTTTCGGTAATTGTAGTAATTTTCAAATCATACACTAGCCATAGCTAAGTGCTTTCATTAGTATAATATATTTACTGAAGTTTGCAAAGGCAGCAAAGGTGAAAAGAAGAATAAAGCGAGAAGAATAAAGGGAAAGGTAAAATAAAGAAATAAATCAACCAATCAAGCAAAAAAGCTTGACAACCATGGCAAAATAGTCTATTATTTATCAAGTAGGAGTACTTGACAGGAGATAAAAAGTGGATAATGTAGCAAAAAACAGCTTACTGTACGATTTTTACGGTAACCTTTTGACGGATAGACAAAAAGAAATATTAGAATACTACCACGAAGAGAACTTATCCTTGTCAGAAATTGGAGAACAGCTTAGCATTAGTAGACAAGGGGTACACGACGCCCTTAAGAAGGCGGAAAAAGTTCTTATAGAGTATGAAGTAAAACTTCTACTAGTAGAA
>CAYJFM010000039.1:0-17316 GCA_964369805.1 uncultured Oscillospiraceae bacterium | reverse complement strand
AGTAGAAAAGTTTATGGAAACAGAAAAAGCTATAATGCAAATTGATGGTATTATAGATGACATTGAAGAAACTAACATAGACAAAGATACAAAAATCAAACTAGAAAAAATTAGAAATATTATAGATGATATAAATAGTTAGGAGAAAATATGGCTTTCGAGGGTCTATCGGATAAACTCCAAGGAGTATTTAAAAATTTAAAAAACAAGGGTAGCCTTACAGAAAAGGATATAGCCGATGCAATGAGAGAGGTTAAACTTGCTTTGCCAGAAGCAGATGTTAACTTCAAAGTAGTAAAAGAATTTGTTGCAACAGTAAAAGAAAAAGCCCTGACAGCAGAAGTAATGGAAAGCCTAACACCAGGTCAGCAAGTAGTTAAGATTGTAGATAAAGAACTAGCTGAAATGATGGGTGGAACAAATAGTAAGCTAACATACTCATCTTCAGGATTTACAACATACATGATGGTAGGTCTACAAGGTACAGGTAAAACAACTACAACTGGTAAGTTAGCAGCACATCTAAAGAAAAATGGCAAGAAACCATATTTAGCAGCCTGCGACATATACAGGCCAGCAGCTATAGATCAGCTAGAAGTAGTAGGGAAAACTGTAGACGTACCAGTTTTTACAGACAGAGACGAAAAAGACCCAAGCAAAATTGCTCTTGCAGCTAAAAAAGAAGCAATGAGACTTGGATATGATGTTCTAATTTTGGACACAGCAGGCCGTCTTCAAATAGACGATGCTTTGATGGAAGAGTTAGAAATAGTAAAAGAAAAGCTAGAGCCACATGAAATTTTACTTGTTGTAGATGCTCTAACTGGACAGGATGCTGTAAATGCGGCAGAAGGATTTAACAGCAGACTAAACATTGATGGCGTAATTATGACAAAGATGGACGGTGATAGTAGAGGGGGAGCAGCCCTTTCAACAAAGGCCGTTACAGGTAAGCCAATTAAATTCGTTGGGGTTGGAGAAAAGTGGGATGCACTTGAGCCTTTCCACCCAGAAAGAATGGCTAGTAGAATTCTAGGAATGGGAGATATGCTCTCATTAATAGAGATGGCAGAGCAAAACTATGATGATGCAAAAGCTGCCAAACTAGAAAAGAAAATAAAGAAAAACGCATTTACTCTAGAAGACTTTTTGGAGCAAATGGGAGAGATAAAGAAGATGGGAGGTCTAGCCTCAATCATGAACATGTTACCAGGTAACATGACAAAAGGAGCCAAGGATATAGATATTGAAAAGGGTGAAAAAGAATTCGCTCAAATGGAAGCAATTATCCAATCAATGACAAGGGCAGAGAGAGAAGACCCAACACTTTTAAACGCATCAAGGCGTAAGAGAATAGCGGCTGGATCAGGGCAACCTGTTAGCAAAATAAATAATTTAGTTAAAAGATATAATGAAAGCAAAAAGATGATGAAGCAGTTTAGTAAAAAAGGCGGAGGTCTTGGCAAGTTATTCTAACTAAGAAATTATAGTTATAAGTAATCATTACATAAATATCAGGAGGAAAAAATGGTTAAAATTAGACTTAAGAGAATGGGAGCAAACAAAAAGCCGTTCTACAGAGTAGTAGTAGCAGATGCAAGAGCGTCAAGAGATGGAAAGTTCATTGAAGAAATTGGAACATACAACCCACTTAAAGACCCAGCAGAAATTAAAATCGATGCAGAAAAAGCTCAAAAATGGATTGGCAACGGTGCTCAACCTACAGAGACTGTAAAAGCTCTACTAAAGAAAGCGGGCATCATTTAAAAGAAAGCGAGTAATTAAATGGTAGAATTAGTCAAAGTTATTGCAGTATCCCTTGTAGAAGACAAAGATGCTGTTGAGGTAACATCAAGAGAAGAAAATAAGACTACTATAATAATGCTTAAAGTTGCAGAAGATGACATGGGAAAAGTAATAGGCAAAAAAGGCAGAATTGCTAAGGCCCTTAGAACAGTAGTTAAGGCTGCTGCCATGAAACAAAAGAAACAAGTAATAGTAGAGATTATTGAATAAGAAAGTGGGCGCATTTTATATGTGCCCCATTTAAAATATTATGAAAAAAGAAAAACAAAAAATAGAAATCGGCAAAATAGTTAAAGCCGTTGGAATCAAAGGAGAAGTTAAGATACTTAGCTTTTCAGACGAACCAGACAGATTCAACCACTTAGATAAAGCGATAATTGGAAATACCGAAACATCAGTTGAAAAAGCTAGGATAAAAGACAATACACCTATTGTAAAATTCGAAGTGATTAAAGACAGAAATATGGCAGAGAGCATAGTTGGGACACCTGTTTATATGTGGGAAGAAGACTTAGAAGAGCTTCCAGAGGGAACATACTACATCAGAGACCTTATAGGTTGTACAGTAGTAGATGAGGCCTATGGAGAAATAGGTACTCTAGAAGATGTACTAACAAATAGGCCACAGCAACTGTATAAAGTAAAGTCGCCAGAGGGAAAAGAAATATTTTTTCCTTGGGTAGACGAATTCAAAGTGGGAATATTTTTGGAAGCCAAAATCATTAAAGTAAGACTTCCAGAAGGGTTACTAGATATTTAATATGAAAATAGACATTTTAACTCTATTTCCTGAAATGTTTGAAAGTACAAACGCAAGCCTTTTAGGAAAAGCAAAAGAAAAGAAAATACTTAGTATTGATTGCCATAATATACGTGACTACAATACTAACAAACATAACAAAGTAGATGACTATGTCCTTGGTGGAGGGCCTGGTCTTCTTATGATGCCAGAACCAATTGACCTTTGCTTAGAAGATATTAAGGCAGAAGGAAAAAAAATCATATATATGTCACCTAAGGGTGCTATCCTTAACAAAGAAAAAGCCCAGGAACTAGCTGAGCTAGAGGAGATGGTAATACTTTGTGGTAGATATGAGGGTGTGGACCAAAGAATAATAGATAAGTGGGATATGGATGAGATATCCATAGGAGATTATATTTTGACTGGGGGAGAGCCAGGGGCAATGGTTCTAATTGATGTGGTTGCAAGACTCATACCAGAAGTGCTAGGGAACAAGGCCTCAGTAATGGAAGAATCCATTTACTCAGGACTGCTTGAAGCACCTCAATACACCCAGCCAAGAGAGTATAAAGGGGAGATGGCTCCCGAGGTTTTCCTTAATGGGAATCACAAGGCCATGGCACTTTGGCGATTTGAAAAATCCCTAGAGTTAACTAAGAAAAGAAGACCTGATTTATTTGCAAAATATTTAAGTCAGGATAGAAAATATACAAAGGAAGAGAAAAAAATACTGGATAGAATTTGCAAAGGAGAGTAGCCAAATGAAAAAGAAAAAACTTATTATAATTTGGGTTATTCTAGTTGTGGTTTTGGTAGCTATTATTTATGGAATTCCTTATGCGAAGAGCTTGGCAAGTAGTAAAGCGACCTTAGAAAAAGGTACTATGGAATCAGCAGAGGATGTGACTGTATATATTGCGAGAGATGAAGTGGTTTATGGGGCGCCTTTTACTGGAACTGTTGAGCAGCTTTCGAAAGAGGGAAGCCTAGAAAAAAAAGGTACGCAAATCATTAATATGACAGCAACAGCAGAGCCTACCGAAGAAGAAAAAAGTACAAAATACGATGAAGTAGTGGCTGACCTTGGCGAGGGCATGGTGGTAATGGAAGACCTTACTAGTCAGAGGAAAGGAATAGTGTCTTACTCAGTAGATGGAAATGAAGGGAAAATCACTCTTGAAACTATTTATGATTTAAACTGGCCACAAATGGAAGCTCTAATATCAGCACCAATAGACCTTACAAGAGATGAAGCTGTAAAAGGAGAGCCTGTATATAAAATTGCAGATAATGCCATGTGGGCAATGATATTCTGGACAGATATTACGGCAGATAATGTTTATGAAGTTGGAGACCGTGTAACAGTGGACTTTGGAGATGATCAGGTAAGAGCATCGGTTATGGAAGCAGAGTACGAAGGTGAGCAGCAAAGAGTAATTCTAGAGACTAATAGGTATTATGCCAATTTTGCAAAGACAAGACAGGCTGATGTAGAGATTATTTCCTCAGAGAGAGAGGGTATAATAGCACCTAAGGATGCAATTGTGACAATTGACGATACGACAGGAGTTTACATAGTTAGCACATCAGGGAGCACCACCTTTATACCTGTATATATTCTGATGGAAAGAGGCGATGAAGTACTATTAGTAGAGGACGTTTTTTATGATGAAGAAGGGGCACCAATTGAAACGGTCATACCTTATCAAGAAGTTCTTACAAATCCAGAAGATATAGAAAAAGTCACTGAAGAGAAAGAAAAGCTTCAAGAAGAAAACCAGCAAAAGACAGAGGAAGAATCAGAAAGTAAAGCTACAGAAGAGTAGTTTTAGATTATAAATTGAGAATAAAAGGAGAGGAAAATGGCGATTGTAGAAAACCTAAAAAAAATCAAGGAAACCTTACCTGAGGATGTAACCTTAATAACTGTTACTAAAACGAGAACTCCTTTTGAAATAAACGAAGCTATAGCTGCAGGGGCTACAGATATTGGAGAAAACAAAGTTCAAGAGATTATGGATAAATTTGACTTGATTAAACCTGTAAAATGGCATCTAATTGGACATCTTCAAACTAACAAAGTAAAATATATTATAGATAAGGTATCTATGATTCATTCCGTAGACTCTATTAAACTAGCAGAAGAAATAGATAAAAGGGCAGGACAAAAGGGAATAACTATGGATGTTTTAATTCAAGTTAATGCTGCTGAGGAAGAAAGCAAGTTTGGGATAAAGACAGAAGAAACAGAAAATGTTATTAAAACTATCTTGGAAAAGTGTTATAATATAAGGATTAGGGGCCTAATGTGTATTGCACCATTTGCCAATGATCCGCAGGACGTTGCAAAATATTTTAGAGAAGTTAAAGGAATGTTTGAAGAATTCAAAAAAATCAATCATGAGAATTTAAACTTTACATATTTATCGATGGGGATGTCTCATGACTATCTTGTTGCTGTCGAAGAAGGATCGAACATGGTTAGAGTTGGCAGTGCAATATTTGGAGAAAGGATATATTAATATGGGAATGTTAGATAAAATGAAGAATGCTCTTGGTTTAGAGCCAATTGATGATGATGAAGAAATTACAGAAGAAGAAATAAAAAGAGCAACAGAGAAGCAAAATGCACCAGGACATAGAGGGGCTGATGTAGGAGTAATGCCAAATACAAGACAATCCTATAAAGAAAAAGTAGTTCCGATGAATGGGCCTGTTATCAATAATCAATCAGCAAGCAGAGGTACAAACCCATTTAAACTAATGGTAATTGAGCCGCAAGGATTTGAAGAGTGCCCTAAATTTGTTGATATGCTTAAAATGAGAAAACCAGTTATTATTAACTTAGAAAATATAGATGTAGACACAGCAAGAAAAATGTTTGATTTTATGAGTGGGGCAACTTATGCGCTAAATGGTACAGTGCAACCTGTTACAGATAATATTTTTGTATTTGCGCCAGAAAGTGTGGATGTAACCACATCAATGCCAACTAGTGGAAAGAAAAGCTTTGATGATAAAGATAAAAAGCCTTGGAGGTAAAAAATGTTAACGTCGAAAAATATTCAAGAAGTAAAATTTGGAAAAGCAGTAAGAGGTTACAAAGAAGAAGATGTAGATGCATTTTTAGATGAGCTAACCTTAACGATGGATGAGTTAGCAGCTGAAAAAAGTAGATTAGAAGCTGAACTTGCTGCAAGAGAAGTTGAGTTAGATAGGTATAGGGGAACAGAAGAAAATGTTTTTAAAACTCTTAATGCAGCAAAAAGCTTAATGGGAGATATTTCGCTAAGTGCAGAAAAAAGAGCAGAGGTAATTATAAAGAATGCAGAGCTTGAAGCTGAATATAAAATCAAAGAGGCTTCAGCTAAAGCTGAGAGAATAATAGCAGACTCAAAAGATATGAAGCTAACATACGATAGCTTTGCTAAGAGATATAAGGCCTTGCTTATAGATGAGCTTGCAAAATTTGATGTGAAGCAAGAAGAACTTTTCCCTGAACTAAAGGCTGTGGAAGATGAAGCGTAGCTGGAAGTATTTTGCGGCAATTCTTGCTGCTATAGGCCTTGACCAGATAATAAAATTAATTGTATTAAATAATATGCAGGTTTATGAAACCGCCTTTTCACTAGGAGGTTTTCAGATTAAGTACATTCAGAACTTTGGTGCTGCTTTTGGAATTTTTGAAGACTCAAGAATGTTTCTAATAGTTATGACAAGTGTGACTATTATTGGGGCAGGACTTTTCATGTGGCGAAGCTTTAACGAGGATGGTAAAATGCTAATGTGGGCATTAGCCATGGTTATAGCTGGTGGCATTGGGAATTTAATTGATAGGATATACCTAGGTTATGTGGTTGACTATCTGTCCTTTTGGAGTTTCCCAGTGTTTAACTTTGCGGATATGCTAGTCGTGTGTGGAGCATTTTTATTATTCATATACATTTTCTTTATTGATGGTAAGACTAAAGAATAATAAGCAAATAGCCCTGGGCTCAAAACCCGGGGTTATATTTCAGATTGAATTGTGAAAAAAGAGACATAAAGATTTATGTAATTTAATTGTGAACAGGGGAGACGTGTGGATACTAAAAAATTGATAGTTTTAATAAAGCCAGAAGATGCTGGAAAAAGAATCGATGGAGTCCTAACGGAGGCTATCCCTAATTCTTCGAGAAGCAATGTACAAAAGCTAATTGAAGAGGGTCTAATTACTATCGACGGAGTAAATAAAGTTACAAAGAATCTTAAAGTTAAAGCTGGGTGGGAAGTCACTATAAACTTTCCAGAGCCTAAAAAAGTTGACCTTAAAGCAGAAAACATTCCTCTCGAAATAATATATGAAGACGATGATTTAATGGTAATTAACAAGCCGAGAGGCATGGTAGTTCATCCCGCACCAGGAAACGAAAGTGGTACAATGGTAAATGCAATAATGCATCATTGCGGAGATCGACTTTCAACAATAAATGGTGAAATAAGGCCAGGCATCGTACATAGAATAGATAAAGATACAAGCGGGCTAATTATGGTTGCAAAAAATGATGTAACCCATAGATCATTAGCGGATCAGCTTGAAAAACATACAGTAAACAGAAAATACGTAGCCTTAGTTTACAACAACTTCAATGAAGAAGAAGGCACAATAGATAAGCCTATTGGATCTGATACAAAGATCTGGCACAAAAAAGTAGTTAGAGACACTAATTCAAAGCATGCTGTCACACACTACAAAGTTATTAAAAGATTTGGCAAACACTCTGTGATAGAAGCTAAGCTAGAAACAGGTAGGACTCATCAAATCAGAGTACATATGTCATATATAAACCACCCATTAGTGGGAGACGACCTATACGGACCGTCAAAGAACCCATTTAATATAAAGGGGCAAATGCTACACGCATTTTTGCTAGGATTCATTCATCCAACAACTAAAGAGTACTTGGAGTTCAAAGTAGCTCCACCAACGGAATTTATAAAAGTAATAAAAAAGTTGGGTGATGAAGAATTCTTATATCAACTCTAAAAGACTAACAAATGAAAGGAGAAGTATTATGGAGTTTTTGAACACGTTAGTAGGTGATATAAATAATATCTTATACACTTACATACTAATTATTCTGCTAGTAGTAGCAGGAATCGTTTTTACTATTAGAACAAAAGGTGTGCAGTTCACACTATTTGGAACAGCAGTAAAAACTGTATTTAAAAAAGATGAGAGTATTGCTGGAACGAAGAAGGTATCATCTTTCCAAGCGCTAATGATTTCTACTGCATCAAGAGTAGGAACAGGTAACATTGCGGGGGTAGCGACAGCTATAGCTCTTGGTGGAGCAGGAGCAGTATTTTGGATGTGGCTACTTGCTGTACTTGGATGCGCAACAGCCTTTGTAGAGAGCACACTAGCTCAAATCTACAAAGTAAAAGATGGCGACAGCTACAGAGGGGGACCTGCTTACTACATCCAAACAGCAATGAATAATAGAACCCTAGGAATTGTATTTGCTTTCCTATTGATTCTAACTTTTGCATATGGATTTAACGGACTACAAGCGTTTAACGTAAGTTCGTCACTAGAATACTATGTACCAAACTACAGCGAAACATCACTACCTATTCTTATAGGAACAGTACTAGCAATTTTAACTGCAGTTTCAATCTTTGGTGGTGTTAAAAGAATTGGTAAAATTACATCACTAATGGTACCTGTAATGGCAGTAATTTATATTTTTATGGCTCTAGTAGTTGTAGCTATGAACATTACAAAACTTCCAGAAGTAATTGGACAAATTTTCCAAACAGCACTATATGCACCAGGAATGGAAGATGGATTTAACTTCCAAGCTTTCTTTGGAGGTATAGCTGGATCAGCTATGATGCTAGGTATTAAGAGAGGGCTATTCTCAAATGAGGCTGGTATGGGATCAGCTCCAAATGCTGCAGCTACCGCAGAAGTAAGCCACCCTGTTAAACAAGGTCTTGCTCAGTTCATCTCAGTTGTAATTGATACATTAATAATTTGTAGTGCAACTGCATTCCTAATTTTACTATCAGGAGTTGATGGAAATGCTGATAATGCAGGAGTACCACTAATTCAAGAAGCGATTAAGAGTGAGTTTGGAGAAATGGGAATTCTAGTTGTAACAGTTTCAATTTTCCTATTTGCATTCTCTTCAATTGTAGGTAACTACTACTATACTGAATCAAATATTAAGTTCATCAAAGACAGCCCGACTGTACTACTGGTATTTAGAATAACTTGCGTAGCAATGGTATTCTTTGGAGCGCAAATGTCATTTGACCTTGCATGGAACCTAGCTGACGTATTCATGGGCTTTATGGCTCTTGTTAACATCTTTGCCCTATTTATGATTGGAAAGTATGCTCTAAGAGCTTTAGAAGACTACAGAGACCAATTAAAGGATGGTAAAGATCCAGTATTTAAGGCTTCATCAATTGGACTACACAACACAGATCAGTGGAAATAATTTGAAAATATTAAACTAACTTAAATATACCTTTGCAGGACAGATAAAACTCTTGCAAAGGTATTTATTAAAAAAAGGTATCTATAAGCAATAAGTAAAATCATTGATAAGATAAAATGAATACTGCCTCCCGTTGTAAGGAGGCAGTATTTTTCTTACATCATATGTGTTTTTATGGGTAAATATTAGGTGAATTTACTAAAGGTAAATATTAGGTAATATTAAGACTAAATCAATTTCCATTTATTGCAATTTGTCTACAATGTGGTATAATTAACTATTACATTTGAGCAAATTAGAGAAGCGACATACTTACACGTGCGCTGATTTAATAATGACAAAATGAGGGAGTGACAAAATTATTCGGGCAACAACATCCTAGATCTTAGAAGAGATGAGAGAGAGTAAGAATATAATGGAGGATGCAAACATGGGGAATAAGGTAATGCACAGAGTCGATGTGCAGGTTGCTTTACTTGTAGTAATTCTTGTAACAATATCGAGCGTAGCGACATATTATTTGGTCTACACGATGAGTTATAAGGAAACTATAAGAGAACTAGAACAAGAAGTGATTGCAATTGAAGAAAAGGTAGAGAAAGAATTAGATTCAAAAGTTTTTAATGAAATTGATTCCAAGGAAGATATGACAGGGGAGCTTTACCAGGAGGCTTATGAGTTCCTTAGCACAGCAAGAGAAACCAGTGGAGCTAAGTACTTATACATAGCAACAAGAAACAAAGATGGAGAATTAATTTACCATATTGATGGCCTAGCGGCAGATGATCCGGACTTTAGAAATGTGGGAGATCTTATAGAACCCGAATTCCAAGAACCATTAATCCAAGCTTTAAATAATGAGATAGTAATGCCAGGAGACATTCTAGACACAGAATGGGGGCATGTTTTTGTTGCATATTTTCCTTTAACTAATGAAGAAGGGGAAGTTGTAGCAGCCATTGGTGTAGAGTTTCCAGCGGATAGCCAAGTAGCAGCTTACGACAAAATTAGATTTAATGTAGGGATTTTTATTGTGATTATGTGTATAGTATCGGGAACTTTAGCAAGGATATTCTTTAAAAGAATATCTAACCCTTACTTCAAAGATATCTATAATACTGACTCATTAACAGGTCTAAAAAATAGAAATGCATTTGATATGGATATTCAAAATGCCATTCAAAGGAAACGCGTTAGTGGCGCAACCCTTATTTTAACGGATTTAAATGGACTGAAAAATGTTAATGATGAACTAGGGCATAAAGTAGGGGATTTCTACATAGAAACCTGTGCAAAAGCTTTAGTTGTGGAAGGCATGAAAGAATGTATACCTTACAGAATAGGTGGAGATGAATTTGCAACGATCATACCTAGAGGAAAAGAGGTTAAGCCAGAAGATTATATTGAAGCTGTGAAAAAGAATATAGAAACACTATGTAAGGGCAAAATTGAAAATGCGGCAGTGGCAATGGGTTATGCAGTCTGTGAAGATGTAAACTTGGAAGCTTGGGAAGAAACCCAAAGGAAGGCAGACAAGGAAATGTACAAAGATAAAAGAGCATTTTATGAAAATAATAAGGAACTAGATAAGAGGAGAAAATAAGAATGGAATATATTAGACCAGCTGGGGGATTTAGACAGAGAGTATTTGACTTGGTAGAGCAAAAGGTGTTCCAGAACATCGTAATGGCAGCAATTGTAATAAACTCCATTGGGATAGGATTAGAAACTTCACCAGAGGTTTACACCAAGATAGGAATTGCACTTGTAATAATTGACTACATTTGCCTTGGGATATTCGTTATAGAGTTAATATTGAAGTTAATTGGCTACGGCGGACAGTTTTTCAAAAGTGGGGTTAACATTTTTGATGCTATCATAATTATTATGTCGATTTTGCCAAATTTAGAATTCTTCTCAGTGTTCCGAGTGTTTAGGATATTTAGAGTTTTTAGGGCAACTAGATTGATTTCTGGAATTGGAAAACTAAGAATGATTATGGCTGCTATTCAGAAGTCTATCCCAAGCATCATGTGGACAGGCTTACTTCTACTGATTGTTTACTACATATTCGCAGTAATTGGAACTGTACTATTTGGAGGGGCCTTCCCTGAGTGGTTTGGAAACATTGCTGAAAGCATGTATACCCTTTTCCAAGTAATGACTTTAGAAAGTTGGTCTATGGGAATCTCAAGGCCTGTAATGGAAGTGTATCCAGCGGCATGGCTATACTTTGTACCATTTGTACTTATAAGTGCTTTTGTAATGATGAACGTAGTTGTTGGTATAGTTGTATCGACCATTAGCGAAGCAACTGATGGCGAAAAGAGAGAAAAGGCTACTGAGGGTGAAGTTCACAAAGGTGATGCACTTAGAGCAGAGCTAGCAAATCTAAGAGCGCAGCTTGATAAGGTGGAACTTCTAATGGGAGACTATGAAAGCATTACAAAGGACTGCGGTGAAAAAGAGAAAGAAGACAAAAAGTAAAAATAAGCAAATTATCCTCAAAACCTTGATGACTACAGGGTTTTGAGGAGTTTTTTTCTTGTTGACTTTGCTTAAGTTAGCAATCTTGCAAAACTGATAATTTCGGAAGTAAATCAGTCACAATTTCGGAAGTGAATCGTTGATAATTTCGGAAGCAAAACAGTCACAATTTCGGAAGTAAACTATTGATGATTTCGGAAGTTGAGATTATAATATAATCATGGAATGTAAGGGGGGATTAAAATTAGTAAACAATATAAATTGCGAATTGCAGATAAAATCTTAAAAGAACGCCTTGAAACAGCGGGTGCGGTGTTAATTGAAGGAGCTAAATGGTGTGGTAAAACCAGGACAGCAATGGAAAATTCAAAAAGCTATTTATTTATGCAAGACCCTGATAAAAGAACGTCTTATCAACAGGCAGCAGACACTAAACCATCTTTATTACTAAAAGGTGAAACGCCAAGACTTTTAGATGAGTGGCAGACAGCACCAGTTTTGTGGGATGCTGTAAGATATGCTGTGGATATACGTGGGGAACTTGGCCAACTCATTTTGACTGGTTCAGCTGTACCAAGAGATAATGTAGTGGAGCATACTGGAACAGGTAGGATTTCTCGAATGATAATGCGACCGATGAGCTTATTTGAATCTAAAGAGTCAAATGGTACTATTTCGCTAATGGAATTATTTAACGGGGAGACAGAAATTGATGGCATAAGTGATTTAAGCATTGAAGAAATTTCGAAGGCAGTTGTTAGAGGCGGCTGGCCAGCATCTATTGATCAAAGTGAAAAAGCATCCTACAGACACGCTGTTGACTACGTAGAAGCAATTATAAATCACGATATATCCGCTATTGACAACGTACAAAAAAATCCTGCAAGAGTCAGAGCTCTTATGCGCTCTCTTGCGCGAAATGTATCAACCCTTGCTACAATAAAGACTATTTATGATGATATTGCGGAAGGTGATACGGGAGATAGCTTATCTGAAAAAAGTATAAGTCAATATTTATCAGCACTTGAAAGAATATTTGTAATAGATAATATACCAGCATGGAATCCTTCTCTACGTTCAAAATCTGTAATTAGAACTTCGCCTAAAAGACAGTTTGTTGATCCATCTATAGCAACGGCTATAATGCGCTTAACACCTGAAAGACTACTTGAAGATTTCAATTATTTTGGATTCTTATTCGAATCCTTATGTGCTAGAGATTTAAAGGTATATGCCGACTCAATTGATGGGCAACTTTTTCACTTTAGAGACTCTAGTGGACTTGAATGTGATGCGGTGATTGCATTAAATGATGGCAGGTGGGCAGCGGTAGAGGTTAAGCTTGGTTCAATGCAAATAGACGAAGCAGCAGAGCATTTACTTAAAATTAAGAAAAAAATAAATACTGACAAAATGAAAGAACCATCATTTTTGATGATTCTTACAGGTAGTGAGCTTGCATACCAACGAAAAGATGGTGTGTTAGTGGTGCCTTTAGCATGTCTAAAAGATTAGTTTCCACAAAAGTCAGTGAACATATAGACTTTTGGGGTATAATACAGTAATGGAGGAAAACATATGAAATTAATATCATGGAATGTAAATGGACTTAGAGCATGTGTAACAAAAGGCTTTTTCGATTTTCTAAAGGAAGAAGATCCAGATGTGCTATGCTTGCAAGAAATAAAAATGTTAAAAGAACAGGCGGAATTTGAGTTTGAAGGATATCATGACTACTGGAACTCGGCAGATAAAAAAGGATACTCAGGCACACTAATTCTTTCAAAGAAAGAACCTATATCGGTAGCCTATGGAGTTGGAATAGAAGAACACGATACTGAAGGAAGAGTAATTACTGCAGAGTATGAAGAATTCTACCTAGTAAATGTATACACCCCAAATTCAAAAGACGGGCTAAAAAGGCTAGACTATAGAATGGAATGGGAAGATATGTTCAGGAGCTATCTAAAAGGGTTGGAGGAAAGTAAGCCGGTAATACTTTGTGGAGACCTAAATGTTGCCCATACCGAAATCGACCTAAAAAACCCAAAGACAAACAGAAAGAACGCAGGATTTACGGACGAGGAAAGAGGAAAGTTACAAACACTGCTAGATGCAGGTTTTACAGATACATTCAGATACTTCTATCCTGACCTTGAAGGAGCCTACTCTTGGTGGAGCTATAGGTTTAATGCAAGAGCTAATAATGCGGGATGGAGAATAGACTACTTCCTAACATCAAAAGCTCTAGATTCAAGACTAAACGGCGCAAGAATACTAAGCGAAACCTTTGGCAGCGACCACTGCCCAGTTGAGCTAGTGCTTGAATAAAACTTAATAAATATGGTATACTATAGGGTAGTGCAGGCTAATTCAAGGCTGGCGCTAT
Organism: uncultured Oscillospiraceae bacterium; assembly: GCA_964369805.1. GTDB lineage: Bacteria > Bacillota > Clostridia > Peptostreptococcales > Anaerovoracaceae > CAYJHC01. The sequence continues at coordinate 3,404 of CAYJFM010000039.1, read as the reverse complement.
CCTTTGTTTATTTCTATAGCAAAGGCAGTGATGGGAGAAGAAGTGAGGGCAATGAAAAATGAGTCAAGAGAAGAATAAGATACTAGTAGATATAGCAAAAAAAAGCACACTACTTAGACGAATTTATAGGAAACTTGCCTATGGGAAAAGAAACCTAGACTTTAGCAAATACGAGAAAAAATTCAAGGTAGATGAAAAAGTAATTCTTTTCGAAGCCTATAAAGGCGAGAAGTACACATGCAACCCAAAAGCTATTTATGAAGAAATAATTAAAGACAGCAGGTTTGATGACTATATATTGATTTGGCTTTTTAAAGAACCAGAAAACTTTCAGGATATGAAAGCACTAGAGCGAGCAAAACTGATTGCAACTGATAGTGCGGAATGCTATGAGTGGTATGCAAAAGCAAAGTATATAGTAACTAATTCCATGGCAACTAAGGTAGGCAGACTGAGAAAAGAGCAAATATATATACAAACATGGCACGGGACGCCTCTTAAAAGGCTGGGCTTTGATCTTTATACGGAGAAGGGGAATAGCTTAAACTCATTAGAGGAGATAGGAACAAGATACTCTATAGAAGCAAAGAAAATATCATATATGATTTCGCCTTCAAAGTTTACAACAGAAAAACTAGATTCAAGCTTTAAACTAAGCCAGTTAAATAAGAAAGCAGAGATAGTGGAAACAGGCTATCCAAGAAATGACTACCTAATAAATCATAAGCAAGAAGATATAGAAAAAATAAAAAGAAAGCTAGGAATAAGGGCCGAAGATAAAAATAAGAAAATAGTGCTGTATGCGCCAACATTTAGAGATAATAATCATAAGTCAGGTGTGGGCTATACTTACGACCTAGGCTTTCAAATTGAGAACCTAAAAAAAGAGTTAAAGGATAACTTTATTATACTCTTTAGGACACATTACTTTATTGAAAACTCAATAGACCTAAGCAAGCATGAAGACTTTATAATTAATGCTACAGACTATCCGGAGATAAATGACCTTTATCTAGCAGCAGACCTATTAATAACAGATTACTCTAGCGTGTTCTTCGACTTTGCAACACTTAAGAAACCAATGGTATTTTACATGTATGACCTTGAAGAATACAGAGATGATATTAGAGGCTTTTATCTAGACATAGAAGAGCTGCCAGGGATAATAACCGAAAAAGAAGAAGACCTTATAGAAGCAATTAAAGGAATATGCAGAAAAGAAAAAAATATAGAAGTTGAGAGAAAGTACAAGGCATTCAATGAAAAATTCAACTATCTAGAAGATGGAAAAGCAAGCAAAAGGGCAATAGAGGCTTGTATAGTAAAACACACAGGGCAGACAGCTTTTGCAGGGGTGGACAGCGCAGGCAGCTGCGAAAGCGTAATAGCATACACTGAAAAAGATATATAAATTACGCCGAAAAAGATAAGTAAGAAACGGAGAAAGTAAGGAAAATGAAAAGAGTTTTAACTTACGGAACATATGACCTACTACATTATGGGCATATTAGAATGCTGAAAAGAGCAAGAGAAATGGGAGACTATTTAATTGTTGCTGTTTCAACTGATGAATTCAATAAAATAAAAGGCAAGAAAGCATATCATAGTTATGAAACTAGAAAGGAAATGCTTGAAGCGGTTAGGTATGTTGACCTTGTAATTCCTGAAGAGCACTGGGATCAGAAAAGAGATGATGTGGAAATGTACAAGGTAGATGTTGTTACTATTGGTGACGACTGGACAGGCCATGAAAAGTTTGAAGCTTTAAAGGATCTTTGCCAAGTTCACTACATGGAAAGAACCCATGGAATATCTACATCTATGATAAAAGAAGAACTTAATTTACAACCAGAGACTGACGAAGACCAAATACCGGGAGAAGAATAGAAAATGTCAAGAACACGAAATTCACTAAGAAATATGATGGTGGCAGTAACAGGACAAATATTAGTCCTAGTTGCACATTTCGTGTCTCGTACAATCTTTATTCAGGTTCTTGGAATAGAATACCTAGGTATTAGTGGAGTCTTTACTAACGCATTATCCATGCTGTCTTTAGCAGAACTAGGTATTGGAACAGCAATAACATACACATTGTACAAGCCTCTAGCAGAAGGTGATGATCAAAAGGTTCACACAATAATGACAATATTTAAAAAAGCCTATATAGTAATTGGTGTTGTTATTGGAGTAGTTGGACTTTGCATGGTACCATTTCTAGACCTTTTAGTAGGTAGAACTAGTGATATACCAGATGTAACATTAATTTTCATTTTATACTTAGCTAATACAGTATCATCATACTTCTTTAGCTACAATCAGTCACTGTTAATAGCTGATCAGAAGTCTTACATAGTGAAGCTGTACTCAAATGGAATTAACTTAGTGTTAACAGCAATTCAAATCGCAATCCTTTTGTTAACTGGAAGCTTTATAGGATACCTAATTGCAGCAATTGTTGCAACCCTAACTACAAACCTTTTAATTAGGCATAGAGTAAGAAAAAAATATATATTTTTAACCAAAAAGGAAAAGGCAGAACCACTTCCAAAGGGAGAGAAAAAAAGTCTAATCAAAAATGTGGGAGCAATGACAGCACACAAAATAGGTGGAGTAGTAGTGTATGGGACTGATAACTTAGTCCTTGCAGCCTTTGTTAGCGTAGCAGTTGTTGGATACTACGCAAACTATATATTAATTACATCTACACTTACTACATTGATTGGCCTTATATACCAGTCAGCTAGTGCTAGCATAGGAAATCTAAAAGTACTAGGCACTGCAGAGCGAAATCATGATACATTTACGAATATATATTTCTTTTCTATGACTATGGCGGGCTTTGCCTCAATATGTCTGATGGTGTTGTTAAATCCATTTATTGAAGTTTGGCTTGGCAAAGAATATTTACTAGATAATATGGTTGTAGTTATAATCGTAATTAACTTCTATTTTAGAATAGCAAGGCATTCGGTTTCAACAACAAAGGATGCAATGGGGCTGTTTTGGAATGATAGATATAAACCTATATTTGAAGCAATAATAAATTTGGTGTTGTCAATATTACTTGTGCAACATCTTGGAATTGCAGGGGTAGTACTTGGAACAATAGGAAGCTTTTTACTAACCACATTCTGGGTAGAGCCGTACGTACTGTATAAGCACGGGCTTAAAGGAAGCTTGAGTAGCTACTTTATAACATATGGATTGAGGACGATGGCAACTGCAGTAATTGGAGTATGTACATATCTGTTAGCAGGCCTAGTGCCAGGAAATGATATTTTGAGCTTTTTACTGAAGATGGCAATATGCCTTGTGGTAGTGCCATTAGCATATACACTGATATACTATAAGACAAAAGAGTTTAAGTATTTTGTAAATACACTTAGGGGTATTAGGAGAAG
>CAYJFM010000038.1:1258-20109 GCA_964369805.1 uncultured Oscillospiraceae bacterium | reverse complement strand
TTCAACATCAAGACTTTTTACACAACCTAACTTCCCAACATTTACCCAATTTATGCAATTCTCCATAAAAAAAGCATCCACTTACGTGAATGCTTTTGTTTCTGTCTATGCTGGCCGAAGCCCTATAGTCTACCTTTATGTCGATTACTCTTCAACAACTGACTTGCCATTGTAGTTATTACAGTTTGGGCAAACTCTATGTGGAAGCTTAGGCTCATGACACTGTGGACAAGTTGATAGTCCAGGCATCGCCATCTTCATATTTGGTGCTCTTCTCTTATCTCTTCTTGCTTTTGACGTTTTTCGCTTTGGTACTGCCATTGTCTACACCTCCTTCTTTAATAATCATTGTTAATTACAACTATTATAGTATACAACTAAACTCTTTCTTTGTCAATACATATTTAACAAACTATTTTGTTAGTCTTAATGTATCTCTAGCAATTACTAATTCTTCATTTGTTGGAATTAAAAGAATCTTAATTTTTGAATCATCTGCTGAAATAATAGTTTCTTTACCTCTTACATTGTTCTTTTCAGCATCTAGCTTAATGCCCAGATTTTCTAGTTCAGAACAAATCATTTCTCTCATTGAAATTCCGTTTTCGCCTACTCCAGCTGTGAATACAATTGCATCAGCACCATTTAATTGAGCTAAGTAAGAACCAATGTAGCCTTTAACTCTTTGTGCATATGAGTCAAGTGCAAGAATCGCTCTTTCATTGCCATCTGCAGCAGCACCTTCAATATCTCTGAAGTCACTTGATACTCCTGAAATTCCAAAAACTCCTGATTTTTTGTTCATTACATTGTTTACTTCATCAACTGACATTCCCTCTTTATTCATTAGGAAAGTAGTAATAGCTGGGTCCATATCTCCACATCTTGTTCCCATCGCTAGTCCTTCAAGCGGTGTGAATCCCATAGATGTGTTTATTACTTTTCCGCCTTTAACTGCAGCTACTGAAGCTCCATTTCCTAGGTGGCATGTAATTACCTTAACATCTTCAACATCCTTGCCTAACATATCTGCTGCTCTGCCCGATACATAGAAATGGCTTGTTCCGTGGAATCCATATCTTCTAACTCCATATTTTTCATAGTACTCATATGGTAATGCATAGATATATGACTTAGCTGGCATTGATTGATGGAAAGCTGTATCAAAAACACCTACCATTGGTGTGCTTGGCATTAGCTCTTGGCAAGCTTTGATTCCAAGAATATTTGGTGGGTTGTGAAGTGGTGCAAGCTCAATACACTCTTCTAGTGCATTAATTACATCTTCTGTAATAACTACTGATGATGCATATTTTTCTCCTGCATGAACAACTCTATGTCCAACAGCTTCAATTTCGTCCATTGAAGAAATTACGCCTTGCTCTGGGTCAATAATTGCCTTTAATACATGTCCGATTGCATCTTTATGATCGTTCATTGGAACTTCAAGTTTCCACTTGTCCATTCCTTCTTTTTCGTTAATTAGTACACTTCCTTCAATTCCGATTCTTTCAACAAGTCCTACTGTTAGAGCAGTTTCTGTTGACATATCAATCACTTGATATTTTAGAGACGAGCTTCCGCAGTTGATGATTAAAATTTTCATATTGTCCTCCACTTTTACTTTTCATTTTTTTAATTTTATTTACAAAACATGACATTTCTCATGTTTCCCTTGCTTTATTTTGCTGCTTCCAATCTTCCAATTTTCAACATGGTCTAATCACGCAATCGTGTTATCCCTTTGCTTCGATTAGAAAAGCACTAAACTATATAATACAACAGAATCAATCTATTTTCAATTGTTTTTTGTTATTTTTCTACTCCAACAACTATAAATCTGCCTTCATCTGTATGGTAGGCGCAGGTTGATAAAGTAACTAACTGCTGCGGGTATGTAGGCTTTTCTCCAACTAAGTGAATCGCTGTATCCCACAATCCATTCACATACTCATTATATCCAGCTTCTGTTGTAATTCCCGTATAATTATAATAGGCAAATCCTTCATAATCTGTATTAAAAACTTCTGTCTCTACAACCGCCACTACTTGGTATGTTTTTTCTCCATCCACTGTTTCGAATGTAAACTCTGGATGCTCCTCTAAATAATCTTTTTCTTTATATTTTACTAACTCTGCAAACATTGTACCTGTCCTCATATGATGACCATGGATAAGCCAATTATATGTTGTAGGATCAGATATACTACTATTTCCATCCATAAACAGCGTTCCTGAACTAGATGGTTCTCCATTAAAATTCCTATATAAATAATACTCCGGATTATCTGGGGTGTGCATTACTGGATAGTCTATAATAGTATCCTCTATGTCTAACCAGGCTACAATATCAGCATTTCTTTCTTGTAGTTCTGCTACAGACTCTTTACTGTCACTAATTTCCTTAAACTCTTGGTTAGCACTATAGTCTCTGTATAAGTACCAACTAAAAATTCCAGCTGATATAAGAAAAACTAAAATTAAAATAGCCAATATGATTTTTTCAAATTTCTTGAATTTTTTTTTGTTTTTTTTGATGTTTTCTTTTTCCATATAATGATTTCCTTATCTCTAGTTTATTTTATTACATAAGGAGTCCTTATATAGTCTGACCACTTATATAAATCTCTCCCTCCTGCTATATTGTATATGTCTGTAGTTTTTATTTCCCTATAGATTCCATCTCCATAGTCTCTATCAATATTTGTGAAAATCGGAATAGTTGATTTTTCTTCTTTTTTTATTTTTTTCAAGAAATAACTTCCCCTTTGGTTAAATGCTAGCACTCGCGTGTATAAATTTTCTTTTCCATAAGTGTAATCTTCTTTTTTAAACCCAATAAGACAGTTCAAAAGCATCCTGTTAATGCTTGTTTCCGTGTATCTTTTGCTTTTAACTTCACGAACAAGTTCATCCATTGAATTTACCTTGCGAATTACTTTCTTAAGCCGGTTTTCTAAACCTTCTGTTATACCATAAATTTGTTCTAGTTCCTCTTCACTTTTTTGTAATATAGAGTATCTAACTAATTCAAAATAAGTTTTACTATTCCTGCCTATGATATATTGAGAATTTTCTTTAATTACCTCTTCTGTTATTTTGTTAATACCATTTATTTCATAATTTGCTTTCTTTCTATCAAAAACTTCATTCTCACTTCCAAGTAATAGTCTTCGAATATCAGTTGCACTTTTATGGTGAGAGGACCCTTCTCTTTTTATAAAAATAGGTTCTATTAAACTTTTCGTTTTTTCTAACCACTTTAAATATTCTACTGCAAGAATATTATTAGGTGTTCCAATCACATTGGCTGCTTCCGCTGAAACTTCACGAAGCGCTAATTCTCTACTTTTGGGGAAAGAATTTCCTTTGGTCAAGTTCTCTTTTAGAGCCACCTTAAATTTTTCCGGTTCTTGGCACAGTATTTTGGAAGCTTCTAATAACTTTTCCTTATCTGCTGCCTCACATCCAAAAGAAATATAATCAATTCCCGAAATTCCATTTAAAATTTTTATGCCCCCCTCAGCAAATTGCTCTGCACTATTTGCTGCAAAAGCATAGGGCATCTCTAAACAAAGGTCAACTCCATTAAGAACAGCCATTTTTGCTCTTGTCCACTTATCTAAAAATGCGGGTTCACCTCTTTGAGTGAAGCTCCCACTTATTACAGCTACAATCGTATCCGCATTAGTAACTTCTCGAGTTCTTTTAATATGATATATATGTCCTGAATGTATAGGATTATATTCTGCAATAATGCCAACAGTCTTCATCTTTTACTCTTCAGCATCCTTTTGAATCTTTTCTTCTTTATTAACACCCATTTGAGTACTGTATGCCATATCCTTTATTTCATCTCTATTAGCTGCAAGTGTCACATTAATAGTCTCAAAAGTATCTTGTAAATTTTCAAACATTTCAGCAAAATATTTCACATTTAATACGTCCATTTTTTCTTGGAAGTCATAAAGCAAGTTGTCAATGTATCCATAAGTATTCATTTTTAGTTCTTTGATATTTTCTTCAGTTGAATGTACCAGTTCATCAGTTTTCTTTCTAGCTTGAGTATAAATTTCACTTTCATTAACTAGCTCTTCTGCTCTTCTCTCAGCTTCATTTACAACAGCTTCGTATTCTTGCTTAGCTTCATCTAGAATTCTATCTTTTTCAGATTTAATCCACTGCGCTTGATGTATTTCATCTGGTAAGTCAGCTCTAATTTCTCTTACAATTTCAAGTAGGGCAGCCGAATCTACCATGATCTTCCCTGTTAATGGAAAGCCTGCAGCTGTATCAACTATTTCTTCAATTTCTTCTAATAATTCTAATACTTTCATCTTAATTCCTCCTGAAACATTTATTTTACTATTTTATCATCCATATACTTTAATACTAAATCTGGTACGAGCCCCTTAACGTTTCCACCTAAAGAGTGTACTTCTTTTGCCATACTAGAGCTAACAAAGGAGTGCCTTGGATCTGTCATTAAAAACACAGTTTCAACATCTCCCTCATATAGATTCGCATTCATTTGTGCCATTTGTATTTCTGAATCAAAATCACTGTTGCCCCTAAGACCTCTTACTACCATAGTAAATTTTTCTTTATTTACATACTCTGCTAATAGACCTTGAAATGAGTCTACCGACACATTTTCGATATCTTTTACAACTTCTCCAATAATTTTACATCTTTCTTCAACTGAAAAAGTTGTTTTCTTTTGCGGGTTAAGAATCACTCCTACCACTAATTCGTCACATAATTTTGATGCTCTTTTAATTAGGTCTAAATGGCCATTTGTAATAGGGTCAAAAGACCCTGCATATAATGCTCTTCTCATTTTGTCTCCAAACTAATATTTTCTTACTGCCTAACGTATTAGTTTATTTCTTCTCCTTCTTCGGCAAAGCCATAAACAGTTACAATGATTATACCATATTTTTTCTCTTTTAACTTTGAGTATTTCCCAATTTTTTCTTCCAAGCGTAAAGTTTTTGGATGCTCTACAAAAATCACTCCATTTTCATTAAGAAGATCTAATTCAGATATTTTTTCTACTACTTCTTTTTGAAGGTTCAAGTGGTATGGAGGATCAATGAATACAATATCACAGCCTCCTTCTTCATCTTTGACTTTTCCTAAAACTCTATTAAAATCTCCTAAGTATATTCTGCTAAAATCTGATGCTCCTTTGCAGTATTCAACATTCGCTCTTACTAACGCAATGCTTTCTCTGCTAACATCTCCAAAGTATACCATCCTAGCCCCTCGACTAACAGCTTCAAGGCCTAGATTACCAGTACCTGCAAAAAGGTCGCAGACAACCGTATCCTGGAACCCCCCGTAGCTATCGCCCATGCTAAACAAAGCTTCTTTTACTTTATCAGTTGTAGGCCTGATCTTATCTCCCTTTGGGGCTGTCAGTCTTCGTCCTTTTAATTTTCCTGCAATTATTCTCATTTTTCCCTCCAAACTTTTAAAGCTTTCCAAAAAAGCTCATAGTTTCTCCAAATATTTTTTCTGTTCGTTCTTTTAAGTATCTGTTTTCTTTTTTTTCTAACATCTTGTCTGCACTTAGGATTATTTCACAAGTTTTTTGTGCTTTTTCAAGTATTTTTGTATTTCTCGCTAGTTCTATAAACCGATTTAATACAAAGCCAGATTGACGCGTTCCGAAAATATCTCCAGCCCCTCTTAACTCCATATCTTTTTCTGCAATATAAAATCCGTCTGTAGACTCAACCATTACATCAAGCCTTTCTTTGCTTATCTTTGTAGATTTATCATATATTAACATACAATAAGATTGATGGCTACCTCTACCAACTCTACCTCTAAGTTGATGTAATTGAGATAATCCAAACCTATGAGAACTCTCTATTATCATTACGGTTGCATTTGGAACATTAATCCCCACTTCTATTACAACTGTAGATACTAAAACTTGAATTTCTCCATTTTTAAACTCCTCCATAATTTGGTTTTTCTCATAATCTTTCATGGCACCATGTAGCAGCGCAATTCTGCCATTACTACACACCCCCTTAAATTCATCTTCAAATTCAAGGAAAATACTTTCTGCTGATCTTGCTTCTATTACTTCAGAATCTTCTATTAGTGGAGCAACTATATAGCCTTGCCTCCCCTTTTCAATTTGCTCTTTTAAGAAATTGTAGGCTTTAATTCTATCACCGCTCTGTATTTTTTTTGTGATTATTGATTTTCTATTTTTAGGCAAAGAATCAATTATAGAAATGTCTAAGTCACCATAAAGTATCACGCCTATAGTTCTTGGTATAGGCGTTGCTGTCATTACCAAAATATTCGGATAAATCCCTCCTTTGCCTTTTTCTGCAAGCACAGCTCTTTGAGCAACTCCAAATCTATGTTGTTCATCTGTTATAGCAAGTCCTAAAGACTTAAACTTAATATCCTCTTCAATTAAAGCATGGGTTCCTATAATTAGGTCGATTTCTCCCTTAGCAAGATCTTCTATAATCTGTTTCTTTTCTTTTTTAGTTGTACTTCCAGTTAAAAGCTTAATTTTTAAGCCATAGGCTTTTAAGCTCTCACTCATAGAGGAAAAATGCTGCCTAGCTAGTACTTCTGTAGGTACCATCATAGCAGATTGGTGTCCCGACTTATAAGTCTTATATATTCCAATTTCTGCAACTACAGTTTTCCCCGAGCCTACATCTCCTTGCAAAAGCCTATTCATCGGTCTATTACTTTCTAAGTCAGCTTCTATTTCTAATGCTACTTTAGCTTGTGCAGAGGTTAACTTAAAAGGAAGGCCTTCTATGAAGTTTTTTTGGCTAGCTCTTAAAACTATACCTTCCTTACCTTTATAATCTAAGTTTCTCATTAAACTAGTTCCCAGCTGCATTGCTAATAACTCTTCAAAAATCATCCTATACTTTGCCGCCTTTAGAGTCTCTTTGTTTTCAGGGAAATGAGTATTTCTTATAGCATAGTCTAATGAACATAGATTATTAATTTCAAACACCTTAGCTGGTAGTTTTTCTTCAATTTCTCCGAGCTCTTCTAGGGCAGTTTTTATTAGTTTCCTTATTTCCTTTTGACTCAATCCCTTTGTTAGAGGATATATAGGAATAATCCCCATTTCTGTCTGTGAAAACTCAGGAAAAACCATTTGTTTTCCTTTTACTCTTCCATAAAATAGATATTCCGCCCCCACTTTTATTGATGAACTAATATAATTTGCATTAAAAAAAACGGCTTCTAACTCACCAGTACCATCTGAGATAAATACCTTTAGAACCGTCTTTCCTCTGTTAAACCTGCCGCCTTTAATTATTCGTGTAACAATACCTCTTACTAAATAACTTCCTTCTTTATCTATTTTAGATATTTTTACTATTTCAGTTCTATCTTCATAACTTCGTGGCATGTAGAATATCAAGTCTGAAATTGATTCTATATTCAGGTTCTTGAGTAGTTTTTCTTTTTTTTCACCTACTCCTTTAATTTTTTTTACACTGTCATTAATCTGCATAGTTGCCTTCCCTGCTGATTCCCAACTAATCTATATCCCATAACTTTTTCTTCTAAAGCGCAGCCTATTATCTGCCTTTTTTAGATTAACTATTACAGAATTGGTTTCTATTCCCGTTAACTTAGTTATTTCTTCATCAACATTCTTAACTAACTGATCCACAATTCTTGCTGGTTTATTGTCATCCTTTATTACTGCATAAATTTCAACATTAATCTCTTGCTCTTTAATTGTTAGCTCAATAAAATCACTTTCTTTAATATCAATCAAACTAGACCCCCTTGTAATTGGTGTCCATTTACTATTAGTTATTACTATTTTACTTTTAGTTCTTTTTATTCCTTTTAAGACTGTTTTTCTTATTGAATCTGTTGTTATAGTGATTGTTCCAAATTCATTCTTAATTTTAAAGTTCTCCATAATATTAGCCTAACCTTTATTAATATCTTTCACTTATATCTACATGATTAACCTTTATATTTTGCATTTAAATAATTATAAGTTCAGTTTCTCCAAATGCCTATAAAAAAACCTGATCCATAGATCAGGCTTATTTTACGATTAAATGGCGCGGGTAATCTTGTTTGACCTGATGCATCTTGTGCATACATTTGCTCTTTTTACTCTGCCTTCTTCTGTAATTCTAATATTTTGAATATTAGGATTCCATTTTCTTCTTGTGTGTCTGTTCGAGTGAGAAACATTGTTTCCTGAAACTTGCCCCTTACCACAAACTGCGCATTTTTTAGACATTAGCCGCACCTCCTTTTATTTAATTTATATTCTCAAAATATAATATTGTATCAGCTGTCATAACAAAAATTAGTATATCATAAATTCTAGTACTATTTCAAGTTTTTTCTTAACTTTTCTTTGTTTTTTTATTTTTAAATCAAATTATCACTTATTTTTTAGATAAAACAATGCTTAAAGCTCCATATATTTTTCTAAAAGAACTTCTTTATCTTGTTCCCTACTAGCATTCATATCAATTATTTTTTGGTTTCTACTACCCCTGTACATCAAAGTTAAGTCTTTTTCGCTTTTTTCAAATTTTCCATCAATCAAAATATCAATATTAGATAATAATCTATTTACGTCGTCCTTATCTGTACTCATGGCTTTAAGCTGTTCATAGGTGTACCCCGTAAAAAGCAGTACATTTAAACCTGAATTCTTAGCCTCTTCCGCTATTATAGCACATTCTTTTGGCTGACAAAGGGGCTCTCCTCCTGATAAGGTTACACCTGATAGAAGGGGATTGTTTTTGAATTTTTCAATAATATAATCTAATGAATACTCCTCTCCTCCATTTACGTCCCAAGACTCTGGATTATGGCAGCCCTCACAGTGATGAGGACAGCCTTGGGTAAAAATAACATACCTTAGTCCTGGTCCATCAACAATCGAATCATTTATTACGCCGGCAAGTCTAATGGTTTCCATTTTATCCCCTTCTTTATTAAATCAATTAATGCGATTAGTTTAACTATTTTGACTAGAAGCATCATCTTCAAGTTGATGCTTTTCTCTATCCTCTACTTCTGCTTGTTTTGCGTTGTTAAACCTATCTACAGTCCCAACTAAGTATCCAGTAATTCTTCTAATACGTTCAAAGCCTTCATTTCCATCATCTTCTCTTCTATGGCATTGTGGGCACTCATTATCAATTACGCCTGTAAAACCGCAAACTGGGTCCCTGTCAACTGGGTGATTGATTGATCCATATCCAATTCCACTTTCCTTCATGTATCTTATAATCATTTCAAAGGCTTCTAAATTCTTTAATGGGTCTCCATCTAATTCTACATAACTGATATGTCCTGCATTACAAAGTGCATGGTACGGAGCCTCTATTGCAATTTTTTCAAACGCTGAGATTTCATATTTTACTGGTACGTGGAAAGAGTTAGTATAGTAATCTTTATCAGTAACACCTTCTATTTCTCCATATTTTTTTCTGTCCATTCTTACAAATCTACCAGAAAGGCCTTCTGCTGGGGTCGCAAGTAATGTATAGTTCATACCTGTTTCCTGAGCTTTGTCATCTAGGTATTTTTTCATAAAGCCAATGATTTCTAACCCTAAGGCCTTAGCCTCTTCAGATTCTCCATGGTGGCTTCCAATAAGTGCTGTTAATGTTTCAGCGAGGCCAATAAATCCAAGAGAAAGTGTACCATGTTTTAGCACTTCTCCGATTGCATCTTCTGATTTTAGTTTATCTGAATCTTGCCACAAGCCTTGTCCCATTAAGAACGGGAAGTTCTTAACTTTCTTTGCAGCTTGAATTTTGTATCTTTCCATAAGCTGCTCACATGTCATATCCAGTTTTCTCTCTAAGTCTTCAAAGAATAGATCAATATCTCCATGAGCCTTTATTGCAAGCCTTGGCAAGTTGATTGAAGAAAAGCTTAAGTTCCCTCTTCCTGTAACAACTTGTTTCTCTTTATCATGAACATTTGCAATTACCCTTGTTCTACATCCCATATATGCTACTTCTGATTCTGGCTTTCCTTCTTCATAGAACCTTAAATTGTATGGTGCGTCAAGGAAAGAGAAGTTAGGGAATAGCCTTTTCGCTGATACCTTCATGGCAAGTTTAAATAGATCATAATTTGGATCTTCTGGATTGTAACTAATTCCTTCTTTAACTTTAAAAATATTAATAGGGAAAATTGCTGTTTCACCATTTCCTAATCCCGCCTCAGTAGCCAGAAGAATATTTTCAGTTATAAGCCTACCTTCAGGACTTGTATCTGTTCCATAGTTAATTGACGAAAATGGTATTTGCGCTCCTGCCCTCGAATGCATTGTATTTAGGTTATGAACAAAGGCTTCCATAGCTTGGTAAGTCGATCTTTTGATTTCTTTACTTGCATAGACGTGAGCTCTTTCTTGTATTTTTTTAGCTTCATCTTCTTCAAGTATCTTTCTTGCTACTAGCTTTTCTAACTCTGCGTCTTGATATTTATTTTCATTTGCAATAGTTGGGCTTAATCCTTTTTCTGTTTCAACTTCTTTCCCAATTTCTTTTGCAATTTCAACTGAATCATCAATATTATGTAGGATATCCATCATTTTTCCCATGTTTGTCCAGTATAACCTTTTGAATGTCTTAGCAACACCTTCTGCCATAGCATAGTCAAAGTCAGGTATGCTCTGTCCACCATGCTGATCATTTTGGTTAGATTGAATTGCAATGCAAGCAAGTGCAGCATAGCTTTGGATATCATTAGGCTCCCTTAAAAACCCGTGTCCTGTAGAAAATCCATTTTTAAATAGTTTTTTGATATCAATTTGGCAACAAGTAGTTGTTAGTGTAAGAAAGTCAAGATCGTGAATATGAATATCTCCCTCTCTATGAGCTTTGCTATGTTGCGGGTTCAACACATACATATCATAAAACTGCTTCGCACCTTCAGATCCATATTTTAGCATAGTTCCCATGGCTGTATCACCATCGATGTTTGCATTTTCTCTTTTCACATCATTGTCTTTTGCATCTTTAAAAGTTAAGTCTTCGTAAACTTTCATCAGTCTATTGTTCATATCACGAACTCTCGTTCTGTCAGCTCTATAAACAATAAACTCTTTTGCAGTTCTTGCATGTCCATTTTCAATTAAAATCTTTTCAACTGCGTCTTGAACTTCTTCTACTGATGGTGATTCTTGATGACACACTTCAAGTAAATACAGCTCTACTTGCTTCGCTAAATATAGAGCCTTCTCTTTATCATCTCCTCCAAGTGCAACTGCCGCTTTATAAATAGCATCTGCTATTTTGTTTACATCAAAATCTGACACCCTTCCGTCTCTTTTTACGATACGCTTAATTTCTTTCTTGTTCATAATTCCTCCTTCTTTTTCACATATAGTTCTCTGCAAAAGAAAAACGGGTACTATTATTGTCGCCCACGTTAGTCCTTTCACCTTATTTACTTTAATAATTTAACTGTTAGCTAAATTCCTAATTTACCTCTTAAATCTCACCTAATATATAATTACAGGTAGCCCTCTATTAGAATAAAATTCCCTCAATTTTATTAATTGTTGTAAATTCAACATTTTGCTTTTCCCTGAACCTCTAGTGTTTCGCAATCTTCCACACACTATATATAGTATTATTTCTGTAAGTCATGTTTAAAAGTATACCCTATTTTGAAATTTAATCAACAGTATTTTTGAAATTTTTTTATGTTTTTTTGTGAATTTCCTTAATTGGTTTTCATCTAAACATTGTTTCCCAAACATTAACTTTATATCTTAGAGGCTCTATCCCTTAATCTAACTCTTTGCATATAGTTTTTCTCTGTATGGCTTTGCTCTATATATAAATTTAATGATAAAATAGTCTTCATATCACACTAAGCTAACTTATTTTATGTTATTATAGTAAAGGTATATATTTATAGCAAGGTACTCAACCTGGTGAATTATAGTTTCATGATTATTCTCACAGGATTGTTCCTACTTAAATAAAATTAAGATTTCTTAAGACAGATACAAGGAGTTAATAAATAATGAAAAAAAATAAAATCATTCTGCTAGCAGCAATCATTATCGGAGGTGCAACCCTTTTGGCAGTTTCATTAGGCAATATAGACTATACCTCTGCTAATTTTTCTAAAACATTAAAAAGTTCAGTTTATGATAATTATGAAACCTTAAAAACCGAGTTTTATTCTGCGTCTAAAACCAGTGATGTAGTAGATTATCTTTACGATTGGGCTCATGAGCATAGCCTTTCTGCAACTCGAATCGGAAACTCTCTAGAAATAACTAAGGCTGCAAGTGAAGCATATATTGATGCACCTAAAACTACTATCCAAGTAGATATCAATTTAGGAGATACCAAAGACATGGCTCAAAACACATCAGTTGCTCTAAGCACAATAATAGGAGCTCAAGAATACGGTGAAGTCACGCTTTTGTTTACTCCAGTAACAGGCTATGATCACTATGGTACTGAAGATCTACAATCAAAAAACCTTGATTCAGACTATTTGATTTCATTAAAAAACTACCATAATTCTGGTCTAACTGTTTCTACATCTTCCGTTACTACTTCAACTGTTAATGGAAATATATCCATGGTGGAACCTTCTTTCGAAATAGCTTATGAGATTAGCGTTTCTGGCTTAGAATTATCAAATAACAATTACGAATATACCCAATATGATAATCCCATCCTTGAGATTACAGACTATATGTCTAGTTTAAAAAACCAAGGAATATATTTTGAATTTGCAAATCTTGAAGGTGGCCGTAATGGCAAAAACTTTCCTTCTGATGCGAAAGTAACATTAGTTTTTGATGAAAGAAATTCAGAAACTTTCCAAAAGAGAATTCCTACGATTGAAGATTACTTTGATGACAAGTATAAAGAAGACTTCTCAGATTATAAGTTTGAAATAAAAGAAGTTACTGTTCCAACTCAAGTTATCGCAGAGGAAGATGCAGATAGGATACTGGCTTTCTTCTATACATTGCCTGATTATGAGAAAGGCCTATTTGAGTATAGTGACAATGAAAAAGTAATTGCAAGAACTATGGTAAATACAGTTTCTACTACTTCTTCTTTTGAATCAACCTTATACACTTTTGCATTAAATGAATCGGGAAAAACAGATAACCTGTCAGACTTAGCAAAAGTAGCTGCACTATCCGACTTTAGTATTGCAAGTACAGATATAAACCCTTATTGGTCAATTAATCCAAGTGAGTCCGAGTTAAATACTGAGTTATCGAAGGTTTTAACATCAGCTGGCGCTTCTACGGTCGTTGAGTCAACTCTATTTTTACCTTCATCTAACGCGAATTTTGCTAATACAAACCCTCAGTTAGAGCAGATTATCTTCAATGTTAACAACACTGAATCCTTTGAACAAACAATGGCTTTAATTGACTTTTTAAAAGGTTTAACAGTTTAAGTTAAAAATATACTCACAGCAAAAGAAAGGAATATTATGAAGAATTTAATTAATGACTTTTTACAATTTTGGACTGACCATAGTGCCAAAATTATAGCTGCATTTATTGTCTTAATTGTTGGTATAATTTTAATCAAACTACTCCTTAGAATTATAAATGCCTCTTTTCAAAAAAGCAAAGTAAGTCCGACTATTCAAAAGTTTAGTCTCTCAATTCTTAGGGTAGTTTGCTATATATTACTAATTACTACCTTACTTCAGGTCTTTGGAGTCCCTATGACATCGATTATTGCTGCATTTAGTGTTGTAGGGCTGGCTGTCAGTTTAGCAATTCAAAATAGCTTAGCAAATGTTGCAGGAGGTGTAACACTTTTATTTTCCAAACCTTTTGTAGTTGGCGATTATATCCAATATGACAATCTTGAAGGAACTGTACTTCAAATCAGCATACTAACAACCAAAATTGCTACTTTAGACAATAAATTCGTGTTTATACCAAACTCTAAACTTACTGAGGATAGTGTAACTAACTTCACTTATTCAGATAATCGACGAATTGATTTAGAAATAGGTATTGGATATCAAGATGATTTTAAACATGCTTTAAAAGTTATTGAAGATATAGTGGCTGACGATCCACTTATTATCACTTCTCATGAGAAAACTGATTTCCTTCCTTTTATTAGAATGTTTGAACTTGGAGAAAGTTCAGTTGTCCTAACAGTAAGAGTTTGGACAGAAACCAATAATTACCTTACTGCAAAATGCGGACTGTTAGAAAAAATTAAAGAAAAGTTTGACTCAGAAGGAATTAACATACCATACCCACAAATGGAAATATCAATTAAAAAGGAAAGCTAAGCAGCTTTCCTTTTTAATATCCTATATAAACCTAACATTCCACCTGCAAAAGCAAATATTAAAAGTACTATCATTGTCGCAGAGAGCATAAAAAAGTCTTCTGGTAATATGTTTATCACCGGATCTGTAATTGGGTTAAAAATCCAGTAATCATTATCGAATGCAATTTCATGGAAGGTCACAAAAGCCCATTCCCAATTTAGTCCAATAGCTCCCCCAAGCACTATTGGAAAAATTATTGTAATTAAGCCTGCTAGTTTTAAAAAGCCCCATCGTCCTCTCCTTACTTTGGTAATCGTAACAATTAACCCGAAGGGAATCACCACTAGCGCGACAATTTGAAAGAATACGAAAATTTCTTTTACTTCTTCAAAATGGATTCTCCCTTCATTTGACATTGCTAGTCCATCAAATTCCAATTTCTCTGGTCCAAATATTTGATTATAAGCTATTAATGCTCTGTAATTTTCAATTATTGCATCTTCTTTGTAGCCACTATACCTTGCTATCTCAAAAATATCTACTGCAATTACATATAAGGGCGTGAAATTTAACACTATCAGTACCGAAGCACAAATAGCGGCTATCATCAATGATATAGCCGCCAATATGTCTGTGATCTTCTTTTTTTCGATTTCTTTGAGTTTTTTCATAGTTTCCCTATTACTATTACAGTTAAATTTCGTCTTCTAACTCATTCCAAGAAGTTTCATCCATTTTAACTTTTAGTAAAAATTCTACCCCATCATCGTGATTTATAACTTCATATATTCCATCATGTTTGTTCATAACAGTTTTAACGAGATATAATCCCATTCCTATATTATTGCTACTTCTAGTTCTAGCCTTGTCAGCCCTATAAAAGCTATCCCAAATTTGTTCTTCTTCATTCTTTGGAATGTTACTACCTTTATTAAATATAGAAAAGACTACATATTTGCTTGGTTGTAATTTGAATGCCAACGGTTGAATTTGATTACCCTCATCATCAACAGCATCCACTTCTTCACGCCCTGCTTCATCAGAAGTGTCTTCACTATACAATTTTATCCTGATTAATTCGCCATCACTTGTATGAGTTATAGCATTGTTAATATAGTTTCTCATAGCTTGTAGTAAGTACTTTTCATCACCAACCACATACAAATCTTCACTGATTTCTGTTTCAAGTTTAAAGTTTGCTAGTAAAGGCCTCATTGTATCAACTAAGCTTGCTGTAATGTAACTCATAGAAATTGGATAGAACTTCATCTGGTTAAATCCATTTTCAAGAGCTGAAACATCTAACATACTAACAACCATATCATTTAGATTATTAGTTTCCTCTACTATGGTACTTAGATAATACTCTCTATCAACAGGATCAATAATGTCACCCTTTAGGTTCTCTGCATATAATTGGAGTAGCGCTAGCGGGGTCTTCATTTCATGTGAAACATTAGCTACGAAAGCCTTTCTCATTTCATCTACTCTCTTTTGAGAGTTAATATCATCTTTAAGTTTTTGGTTTACAACGCTTAATTCCCTAAGTGCCTCTTCCAAATCCATTAATGCTTCTTCCAACTCTGTTGACATTCGATTAATGCTCTTTGTTACCCTGTACATTTCAACAATTGAAGATTTTTCGCTTACCCTCCGACCAAAATTAAGATTTGCCAAATCTCCAGTAACCATTTCAACCTGTTTAATTGGCCTTGTAATTATTACAGAAGCTGCAGTTGAAAAGATAATGCCTAAGGCTAAAGCAAATAATGAAATCCAAAGGGTTGCCCGTCCTAATATATCTACACTACTTTCAATTGATGCAAGTGGTAAAGTTATGTCAACATAGTAAGTTTCTCCATCAAATATAAAAGTTCCATAAGTAGATAAGTACTCGGTATCTGTTCCATAGGCCTCTGCAATCAGTACATCTGGATTAGGTGAGTAATTCTTATCTAGGTATCCACTTTCATAAGCTTCTTCAAAGATTTTAGCTGAAGTTGGAGTATCTAGATTTTTTAATGCACTAGAATAATAAACAGTATCACTAGTCTTAATAACAATACTGATGTTATCATTCTCCTCCATTTCAACAATTGTAGGTTCAATGCTATCTATTGTACCATCAAAGCTTCTTTTTATTTTTAAAAACCCTACATCTATTTTTTGGGCTTTATAGTCTGTATAGTAATCTTTTGCAAAAAATTGATAGAATGCAAATTGCATTACTAAACTTGAAGAAATAATAAGAACAAGTAATATTAGTATCAGGTGCTTTATCTTCATTCTCCCTTCTGGGAAAAATCTGTCTAATATTCTCTTTCCTATAGTTGGTTCCATGCTAACTCCCTGTCTTTAATTATGCCTCTAGCTTATAGCCTACTCTATGAATTGTTTTAATCAATGTTGACTTATCGCCTAACTTCATTCTAATTTGCTTAATATGAGTATCTACCGTTCTATCATCTCCATCAAACTCATAGCCCCAAACTTGATTTAATAGTTGTGCTCTCGAAAAAATCCTATTAGCGTTTATTGCTAAAAAGTAAAGTAAATCATACTCTCTTCGTGTCATCTCTAAAACTTTTCCATCAATAGAGATTTCTCTAGTTGCCATTGAAATTTTAAGTCCGCCAACGTTAATTTCCTCGTCAGTCCCTTTTCCTAGCCTTCTAAGAATGTTCTCTATTCTTGCAATTAATAGTGACGGAGAAAAAGGCTTAACAACATAATCATCTGCACCGGCATTAAAACCCTTCAATTGGTCATACTCCTCACCCTTTGCTGTCAACATAATAACTGGAACCATTTCGCTGTTTTCTCTCAGTTCTTCTAGCACATCAAATCCATCTAACTTCGGCATCATTACATCAAGCAAAATCAAGTCGATTTGCGCATTGTGTTCATAATAGACTTGCAAAGCCTCTTCTCCATCATTCGCCGAATAAACATGGAATCCCTTAGCTCTCAACAAATCTCCTACTGCTTTTACCATTTTTACTTCATCATCCACTACAAGGATGCATAGTTTATTATTTTCCATCTCTTTTCCTCACACCAATCTATCTTACTATTCACACTATTAATACTATAAAAAATTATATATTCTGTATTTGATGTTTTTATGATACGTTTACCAATATGGTAAATAGCCTATTTTCTTCTATTAATCAGCTTTGTTAAATCTACTTCCATCAATAGTACACAGGCAATTAATATAATAGCACCAAGATATGCCCTTCCAGTTAGAACCTCTCCCGCAAAGACAAATGCAAAAACACCTGCAAATACTGGTTCTGTAGAAAAAATTATTCCTACTCTTACTGGGTCTGTAAATTGCTGTGCAACAGTTTGTATAATAAAAGCGGCTCCTGTTGCAAATATAGTCAAGCCTAGCAAAGACCATATTATTACAGGCTCTGTAGGTATTGTAAAAGAACCTAAAGCTATTGCAAAAGAAACGCTATAGACTCCTGTAAACCCCAACTGAAAAACTCCTAATTGAAGTGCATCAACCTCTTCTTTTACCACTGCCTTATCAATAATTATCAGCATTACCGCATAGGATAACGCTGCAATGATTGCTAGTATATCACCTAAGGCAATAGTGAACTGATCAGATACACTTAGTAATGCAATCCCTACAACTGCAGTCAATATGATAAAAATCGTTTTCTTCGAAGGAACTTCTTTCTTTATAAAAAACATTAGAATTGGTGTAAATACTATAGCTAAAGATGATAAGAATCCAACATTTGAAATGCTAGTATACAATAAGGCTGTCGTCGATGTAAAATATAAAACAAATAGTGTTACCCCAACTATTGCAGCATACTTAACAGTTTCCTTTGTGACATTTTTCATTCTTTTGAAAAATATTATATACGCAATAACAAAAGCGCCAACAAACCTTATACCATTTGAAGAAAATACATCCAGTTGTGTTAACACTATATCTGACAGCAAATATCCTAGCCCCCAAAAGACCGATACTAATAATAGAGCGCCTTCCGCTTTCGTTTGTTTATGCATGCAATTCTCCTTATCTCTTCTAAATTTACTGTCTTACACACAAGCTCTTTTGTTAAATTTGTGCTATAAATAGTTCTAAAGCTATCTCCTCATCTAGTTTTCCAGATTTTATCTTTTCTTCACAACTATAAAGGCCTATTAGTATTCTTCTAATTTTAGCAGTGGTGTATTTATTTGTTAGGTTAAGTGCCTTCTTAACTCTAAACTCATGTATTTTTAAAACCTTTATCATTTCTTTTAAAGGCACCCCTTCTTCTTTCATTTCTTTAACCATTAATAAAATTTCTAGTTGTGAAGCTGTTGCACCAATAAGCATAAAGACGCTTTCTCCACTTAAAAGCATGTCTCTCATCAGCCTGAGAGCCTCCTCTTTTCTATTCTCACTTATGGCATCAAGTAACGCAAAAGTATTGTGTTCTAAGGTGTTTGAAATAACCTCTTTAATATCTTCCTTAGTGACCTCGCCATCACTATGATCAATTATTTTTTCTATGTCATTAGTTAGATTATATAGGCCGTAATCATTTTCT
>CAYJFM010000038.1:0-1248 GCA_964369805.1 uncultured Oscillospiraceae bacterium | reverse complement strand
AAGTGCAAGTAGTGCTGGTGAAATATCAATTCCTGAAGCCTTGAATTTTTTCCTTATAAAAGAATCTAAGGACCTTTTTTCTAACTGAGCGAAATCGAAACACTCTCCATTTTCTCTAGCGTATTTAACTAAAAAGTTTCTTTCATAATCCTTAATTTCATCTTCTAGTAAAAATACTACTAATACTCCATCTGAGAGGGAATTCAATAGACCTAAAAGTTCTTCTTCATTTTTGAGTTTACTTTTGCCAGCAAAAAAGTTCTTTACTACGATTATCCTCTTCTGAGAGAACATAGAAATGGTTGCAACTCCATCTTCAAGCTCATAAAGCTCGTTTTCAAGTCCATCTATTATCGAAAAGTCTAAACTAGCACAGCCTGGAGTAATGTACTTTTTCTTTAATGCTGCTATCGCCCAGTCTATTAAATATCCTTCTTGGCCGTAGAATAACAATGGGTTTTTAAACTTTCCTTCTTTTATTCTTTTATCAAATAATTTAAAACCATGCTCAACTTTTTTATTATACACTTAACACTTCTACCTCTCCATTACTATAAAAACAAATCGCCCCTTGCAAGTCATTCCTGTATATAATTATACCTTTTTTTCTTAAAGATTCAATAACACTTGCTGCTGGATGCCCGTATTTATTTTCCCCTACTTGAATTACTGCAACCTCTGGGTCTACTTCATTTAAGAACTCATCAGATGAGCTGTCTTTACTACCATGATGGGGAACTTTTAAAATATTACTTTTTAAATTGTATTTTTCTACCAATTCTTTTTCTCGTTCTACATCAATATCACCAGTTAAAAGCAAGGTTTCTTCATTATAATGTAATTTCCCAACAATACTATTATTATTCTTATTATCAGAAAGTACCTCTCCTTTTAAATTAACATCAGGACCAAAGATTTCAATATATATTCCTTCTTCTAAAGTAAGCTTATCATCGCTCTTTAGGTATAAGATTTCTGCATGCTCTCTAACCTGATTCTCTTCTTCTATAGTCATTGCACCTTTATATATGGCAACTTTTTCTATAATTCCTTCATACACTAAAGATATTATTCCAGCGAAATGGTCAGTATCCATATGAGTTATAACAGCAACATCAATCTTATTTACTCCGTTTTTAAGTAAGTATGGCATTAGCTTTTTCTTTCCAACATCATAGTTAACTGACCCTCCACCATCAAAAAGTATATTTTTCCCTGATGGGGTCTTTATATGGATAGCGTCACCTT
>CAYJFM010000037.1:0-21954 GCA_964369805.1 uncultured Oscillospiraceae bacterium | reverse complement strand
CCGCCTTGATATTAAATTAAAACATATTCTTAAATTAAAACATATTCTTAAATTAGTTATTCTTAAATTAGTAATTCTTTAATCTCTGGAGTTGATTTTGCAATAATCTTCCCTTTATTAAAGTTGTAAAGTATAGAACTCTTTTGGTTTAGTGCATCATAGAAGTTGCTGGCATCTAAAATTAAAAAGCTTGCTTCATTGCCTTCTTTAATTCCATAGCCTTCACCTAAGTTTAATGTTTTTGCCCCATTATGAGTTATTAACTTATAGCTATTTAGAATTTCTTCATAGCCCATCATCTGACAGACATGTAAACCCATATGAACTACATCTCTCATATTTCCCGTACCTAGTGGGTACCAAGGGTCAAAAATATCATCATGCCCAAAAGATACATTATTTCCATTTGCAAGCAATTCTTTAACTCTAGTCACTCCTCTTCGTTTAGGATAAGTGTCAAAGCGCCCTTGCAGATGTGTGTTAACTAACGGATTTGCAACAAAGTTAATGTCACTCATACCTAATAGCCTAAAAAGTTTATATGTGTATGCATTATTGTAGCTGTGCATAGCTGTTGTATGGCTAGCAGTCACTTTGCTTTTCAAGCCGCTTTCCAGCGCTCTACAAGCTAAAGTTTCTAGCCCCTTTGCTTCAGGGTCATCAATTTCATCACAGTGAACATCAACAAGCCTATCGTACTTTTCAGCTAGATTCATTGCAAAGTTTAAGCTCTCAACAGAGTATTCTCTTGTAAATTCAAAGTGTGGAATAGCCCCAACTACATCAGCACCCATTTTAATTGAATTTTCCAGAAGTTCTTTTCCATTAGGGTAGCTAAGAATTCCTTCTTGTGGAAAGGCTACAATTTGAAGATTAATAATATCTTTTAGTTCATCTTTAAGTTCAATCATGGCTTCCATTGCAGTTAGCTGTGGATCTGTAACATCAACATGAGTTCTAACATGACCAACCCCATTAGAAATTTGCATATGAATTGCCTTAGTCGCTCTTTCCTTTACATCATCCTTAGTAAGCTTTTCTTTTCTTTTCGACCAGCATTCAATACCTTCAAACAAAGTGCCACTCATATTCCAAACAGGATCCCCTGCAGTTAAACAGGTATCCAGATGAACATGGCTCTCAACAAAATGCGGAATTACCATTTTCCCACTACAGTCCATAATCTCTTCACCAGAGATTGCTTCAAGGTTTTTTCCAATCTCGCTAATAACACCATCTTTTACTCTTAAATCGCATTGGTCTGTGCTGTTTTCTATATAAATATTCTTTATTATCATCAGTTACCCCTTTCTACTTGTTTAATTTATCAAATATTAGATGTATTAAACAGCCTACAACCATAGCATTAATTGGTGGTATTCCAATAGGAATATATAGACCTGCTAAAGCTCCAATAATAACACCTAAAACCGCATTCCACTTAACTGCATACTTACCTGTCTCTACAAAATATCTCTCTTTATGCATGAAATAGTCTAATACAATAATAGCTCCTATAGACGGAAGTGCCGAGCCAAGAACTGTTAGAAAAGTTACAAAATTATTAAATAGCCACATAGCCGAAATTGTTCCTAATGCTCCTGCACTCAAAGTCATGGTTTGGCTCTTAAGCTTTGTAATATTTGCAAGCCCAAGGCCAGCTGTATATAAAGCATTATTATTTGTTGTCCAAATATTAAGTAGTAACACTACTATACCAAAGAAGACTAACCCTTGGGCAATCATAATATCAAATATATCAGGAACTCCCGTTACTGCGGCACCAACAGCACCAAAGCAAAACATAAGAGAATTTCCAATACTAAAAGCAATTGCCGTTGTAATTACAGCTATCTTAGGATTTTTGGCAAACCTGGTAAAGTTAGGTGTAGCAGTACCACCAGAAACAAAACTCCCGATTACTAGTGTCAGCGCTGTGATAAAAGTTATAGGAGCTTCTGGAGATTCTTTAAACACATTAAAAATTCCACCTACTGATTCGATACCCATAGACATAGACATAATACCTAGAATTGCAATTAACGGTACAGAAATTGCACCAATAATTGATATTCCCTTTATTCCATAATATGCTGTTAATGTCATAAGCACGCCTGTAATAGCAATTAATATGTATGGATTAATCCCAAGTAATGCTGATACTGGTACAGCAAACATTGCTACACCAACACCAAACCATCCTGTTTGTGTGATTAGGATTACTCCCGATGGTACATAAGACCCTTTATTTCCAAAGGCATGTCTAGCCAAAAGGTCAAAATTTAGACCTGTCTTACTAGATACATACGCAAGAAGCGAAGTATATGTACCTAAAATCGCACTACCAATTGTTATTGCAATAATAAAATCTTTCAAATTCAAACCAAGACCTAGATTTCCCCCAGTAGTCATACTTGCTGAGAAAAAAGTAAATCCTAGCATTACTACAAAAAGGCTCATAAACCCCTTCTTTGAACTCTCTGGAACTGCTATTTTAGAATAATCAGCATCCTCTTTATTAATAATATCTTTTTCTTTTTCAATCATAACTCTAGTCCTCCCTAAACAATTTTTAATCATATAATTTACTCAATATTTTCTAAACCCACTTTTACCAAAGATTACCATGACTTTTACGCAAAGTCAATAAAAATACACACTTCACTACATTTATCAAACCAATAAACCTATTCGTACCCCATCATTAACTTAACTTCTTCCTTCACTTTCCTACCAGCAAAATCCTCAAGCATTATAAATGCAACCTCCGTAGCAGTTGCTGGCCCATAAGAAGAAATAAGATTACCGTCAATCACCACCGATTCATTGACAATCTTGCAACCATATTTAGAAAGCTGCTTCTGCTTACGACCACCAATTTGATTGTAAGTTGTAGCACATCTTCCAGAAAGTATTCCCGCTTCGCCTAGAACAAAGGCGCTTATACAAACCGTCCCTATACGCCTTCCCTTGTCATGAAATCTTCGGACAATCTCATGGAGCCTACCATCTTTTGCATCATCAAAAAAACCATAATTTTCAAACCCTCCAGGAATGGCAAGCCCATCAAACCCATCAATCCACTGATCAAAATCTACTCCAGAAATCATAATCTTCCCAGCATTACCACCAATGACAGAGTCAACAGTGAACCTATTTCCAAAAGCTCCACTTACAACATCATCAAAGGCGCAGGTTTCAAAAGAAACATCCGCTTTTCCATGCTCTTTCGCCCATCCAAACACATCGGTAAAAGGTGCAAGTTCTAAAAGCTCAAATCCCTTTGGCACAAATATTAATAACTTTTTCATTTAATATCTCCTAAAAAATGGAGTATTAGACCTAAGCCAATACCCCATTGATTTAATATTTTTACTATCTAGATATTCTTCTACTAGCATTTCTAAATAAAGGTTAATTACATTAATCCTTTTCTTGTTAGATTTGTTCTTCCTTGCTTATCAATTTCAGCAACCTTAACAGTTACCTTATCTCCTTCGTTCATAACATCAGTTACTTTTTCAACTCTCTCGTTAGACATTTTCGAAATGTGTAGTAGACCTTCTTTACCCGGAAGAACCTCAATAAATGCACCAAAGTCCATTATTCTCTTAACAGTTCCTTCGTAAATTTCTCCTACTTCAACTTCCTTAGTTACAAGCTCTATCATAGCAATAGCTTTTTTCGCACTTTCACTATTAATTGCAGCAATGTAAATTAGTCCATCGTCATTAATATCAATTTGAGCTTCAGTTTCTTCAATGATCTTATTAATCATTTCTCCGCCCTTACCAATTACTGCACCAATCTTCTCTGGATCGATTTGAATTGAAGTAATTTTTGGTGCCCAAGGTGAAAGTTCTTCCCTTGGAACTGCAAGTTCAGCAACCATCTCATCCATAATGTGAAGTCTACCAGCCTTAGCTTGTGCAAGTGCATCTTCTAGAACTTTCTTTGAAAGACCATGCACTTTAATATCCATTTGAATTGCAGTGATACCTTCTGCTGTACCAGCTACTTTAAAGTCCATGTCTCCAAGGAAGTCTTCCATTCCTTGAATATCTGAAAGAATAGCCATTTTGCTTGAACCATCTTCTTCAACTCTCTCAATAAGACCCATAGCAATACCTGCTACTGGTGCTTTAATTGGAACGCCTGCATCCATTAGAGCTAGGCAGCTACCGCATGTTGAAGCCATTGAAGTTGATCCATTTGAAGAAAGAATTTCCGATACTACTCTAATTGCATATGGGAATTCATCTACAGATGGAAGTACTGGAAGAATCGCTCTTTCAGCAAGAGCTCCGTGTCCAATTTCTCTTCTACCCGGGCTTCTCATTGGCCTAGCTTCTCCAACAGAGTATGCTGGGAAGTTATAGTGGTGCATATATCTTTTTTCTTCTTCTTCTGATACTCCATCTATTTTTTGAGCATCTCTCATTGAACCTAATGTGCAAACAGATAAAGCTTGAGTTTGCCCTCTCTTAAATAGACCAGTACCATGAGTTCTTGGTAATACACCTGTATCAATCCAAATAGGTCTGATTTCATCAGTTTTTCTATTATCTGGTCTTATACCATCATCAATAATCATGTTTCTTACTGTTTCTTTTGTAATAGAGTAAAGAACATTACCTACATCTTTCATATTATCTGGATAGATTTCTTCAAAATGCTCTTTAGTTTCTACTTCTACAGCATCCATGTTTTCTAATCTTTCCATTTTATCAAAAGTTTTAATAGCATTTTTCATTTTATCAACAGCATATTCTCTAACTGCAGCTTCAATGTCTTCAGGAGCTTTGTATACTTCAACTTCCTTCTTTGCTTTTCCTAGCTCTTCTGTAACTTCTTCAATAAAGGCTACAATATTTTTAATTTCTTCATGAGCAAATAAAATACCTTCAAGAACTACTTCTTCTGATACTTCATTAGCCCCTGCTTCAACCATCATAATTGCATCTTTTGTACCAGATACTACTAAGTGCAATTCGCTTTTTTCTCTTTGCTCAAGAGTTGGGTTTACAATATACTCTCCGTCAATAAGTCCTACAAGAACAGATCCTGTTGGGCCATCAAAAGGAATATCTGATATTGATAATGCTACTGACGAACCAATCATCGCTACGATTTCTGGTGCACAGTCAAGGTCAATTGACATAGCTGTAGCTACAACTTGTACATCATTATAAAACCCTTTAGGGAAAAGTGGTCTTAAAGGTCTATCTATAAGTCTAGAAGTTAGAATAGCCTTTTCACTTGGTCTTCCTTCTCTTCTAATAAATCCTCCTGGGATTTTACCTGCTGCGTACATTTTTTCTTCAAAGTCACAGCTTAGTGGGAAAAAGTCAATATCTGGACGAGGTTTAGATGACATAACTGCTGTTACATTTACTACTGTGTCCCCATATTTTATCATTACTTGGCCATTAGCCATTTCACAAACTTTACCGATTTCTAACTCCAGAAGTCTTCCTCCTAAAGCCGTTTTAAACGTTCTATATCCTTCATATTTCATAATTAACAAACTACCTCCTTGTTAATCTCACGCGAGGCAAGCTGCCTCAATTTTGCTCGACTAAATTGTCTAAGCACTACTAATATAATAAAAGCGGAGCCAAAACTCCGCCTAAATTCAATGTTATTTTCTGATACCAAGTCTTGCAATTAGTGATCTGTATCTTTCGATGTCTTTGCCTTTTAGGTAGTTAAGAAGGTTTCTTCTTTGTCCTACAAGCTTTAATAGACCTCTTCTAGAGTGGTGGTCACCTTTGTGAATTCTTAGGTGGTCAGTTAGCTCAGCAATTCTAGCTGTCATAATTGCTACTTGAACTTCTGGAGATCCTGTATCTCCTTCTTTTAGCGCATACTCTTTCATTACTGCTTCTTTTTTTGCTTTTGTAATCATTGTTTATTTCTCCTTTTTTTACTTACACCAATTGCTAAGTTAAGGTTGGAGTTTCCATAACTGGGCAAAAGGTAATATTTAATTCTCTAGTAGTATACCATAACTATCCTACTGTGTCTATCTTTTTTACTACTATGCGTTTAGTGTATCAATCTTTTTTGCCCCTGCAGCTCTTTGAATTACAATTACAGCTATAATAAGTACTAATCCTACAGCGTCAGTTACAAGACCTGGAATTAATAAAGTTAATCCTCCTGCCATAGACATAACACGGATAATTGGATTCATTTTTGCATATAGGTACCCACTTAGTCCAACTGCCACACCAAAAATCCCCATTATAGATGTTATGCATATAAGCACTATTTCATACCAAACTGTATCAACAAATAGCATTGCTGGATTCAGTGCAAATACATAAGGTACAATAAATGCCGCAATTGCAATTTTGGTTGCGTTAAAGGCAGTCTTCATAGGTGCCGATTTCGCTATAGCAGATCCCGCATAGGCTGCAAGCGCAACTGGTGGCGTAATATCCGCTACAATACCAAAGTAGAAAACAAAGAAGTGAGCAGCGATTGCAGTAACACCGATTTCTGGACTCATTAGAATCGGTGCGCAAGTAGCTGCCATGATACAGTAGTTTGCTGTTGTAGGAACTCCCATTCCTAAAATAATACAGCAAATCATAGTTAATACTAAAGCAATGATTGCTTGACCACCAGCGACTGAAACTATAGCTGTAATAAGCTGAGAAGCAAGTCCTGTAGATGTAATACAGCCAGCTACAATACCCGCCATTGCACAGGCAGCAGCAACCGTTACAGTTCCCTTAGCTCCAGCTTCAAGAGCTGCAACAATTTTCTTAAAATCAAGTCTTTCTTCTTTATTCATAAATCCAATAATAATTGCAAGTACTATTGAAATTGCAGCAGAAAACTGCATAGTAAAGACATTTGCAGATACTAAGACAACTAGTGCTACTATTGGTAAAAGCAAGTATGCCTGTTTAACCATATCTCTTTTTCTTGGCAGCGACTCTTTTGGTATCCCTTGTAAATCCATTTTTTTAGCTTCAAGGTGAACTGCTATATATATTCCAACAAAATAAAGTAACGCTGGTAAAATTGCTCTTGAGGCAATCGTAGCATAAGTTACACCTAAGTACTCAGCCATAATAAAGGCTGCTGCCCCCATTAGAGGAGGCATAACCTGACCACCCGTAGATGCGGCAGCTTCAACAGCAGCTGCAAATTCTCCTCTGTAGCCAGCTTTTTTCATCATTGGAATAGTTACAGAACCTGTAGTAACAGTATTTCCTACAGATGAACCCGAAACCATACCGCAAAGCGCAGAAGAAATAACTGCAACCTTTGCAGGACCACCTGCTGAAGCCCCAGCAAAAGAGTTAGCAAGGTTAATAAAGTATTTTGAAATACCTGTCCTTTCTAAGAAAGCCCCAAATATAATAAATACTACTATGAACTTAGCAACAACATCAATTGGCGTATTCATTACACCCGAAGTTGTATAGAATAGGTCATATATAACCTTCTGCGGTCTTACAGTCATAAAGGTATAGATTAGCAGTACTCCAACAACGCAAAGTATTGGAATGCCCACACATCTTCTACAAAGTTCTACTAATGCAAGTATTCCTAAAATTGCGATTACAATATAAAACATATCTGTTGTAATCATAGTTGACCTTTTTAGTATAGCTTGGGCATTAGCTGCGAAGTAAAAGAACGGCGCAGCACCTGCTACCATTATTAATAAATCATACCAAGGGATGTAATTGACTCTTTGTACACCACCCTTTTTCATTGGAAAAACTAAAAACCCAATAATTATTACTGATCCTAAGAAAATAGTTAGCCTAACCTCTCTCATATCTGTCGAAAATAATGTAGTATAAAGGCTATAAAGTGAGAAAAATGCCATTATTGCTGTAACAGCAACCTTTGCCTTTCCTTCCCAAATACGTACATTAGACTCCCTATCGTACTTTTTCATGATGTCGTTTACAGCTTCTTCTGTATCATGAATTTTTACTTCAGCAGTTTCACTTGCTGAATCTTTTGTTATTTTTTTCATATATTGTCCTCAAATTTATGTCTTATTTTAAAGCGATAAACTACGGCAATATAAATCACCGTAGTTTATTTTTTTTATTATTTTAGTAATTTCAGATTACCGATTTAATTGTTTTTAATAGCACCTAAAACTATTTTACTGGAACTTCGATTCCTTGTTCACTAAAGTACTTAGCAGCACCTGGGTGATACGGAATAGTTGTTATAGATGAAGCAAACTCTAAATCTAGCTGCTCACCATTAGCATGAGCTGCTGTAATAGTATCAACATTGTCATAAATTCCTGATACAAAGTTATAAATATCATCTTCACTTGCATCATCAGTTGCAACAACTACTGCTGATACTGCTACTGTTGTAGTATCTTCTGCTAGTCCGTAAACATCTGCTGGAATAACAACTTTTGTATAGTATGGAGACTCAGCAATTAACTTGTCAATGTATGAATCTTCAATACTTACAAGGTTAATATCTTTACTTGCAGCTAATGAAGTGATAGCTGTAGTAGGTGCACCAGCAACTACAAATGCAGCATCAATCTTGCCATCTTGAAGACTTGCAGCACTATCTCCAAAGCTCTCATATGTAGGCTTAATATCTTCTTCTGTTAGTCCATATGCTCCTAATACATCAATAGCATTGAAGTATACTCCTGAACCAGCAGCTCCGATAGAAACAGTTTTACCTTCAAGGTCAGCAACTGTTTTAATGCTAGGGTCAGTTGTAACAATTTGAACTTGCTCTAGGTATAAAGCCGCAACTGTAGATATGTTTGAAACTGCGCCAATATCTTCGAAGATATTTGTTCCCTCATATGCATAAACCATAACATCTGATTGAGCAAATCCGATTTGAGCATCGCCTACTGCTAAAGCTTCAATATTTGCTTGTGATCCACCTGATGTAATTGCTGTTACCTGTGTGTCAGTTGAACTTCCAACTTGACCAGCAAGTACACTACCAAATCCGTAGTAAGTTCCTTGATCTCCACCTGTAGTAAATGTTAAAGAGCCTGCTTCTGCTCCGCCACCACATCCAGTTAGAGATAAAAGTGTCATTGTTAGCGTTAAAGCTAAAATAATAATCTTTTTCATAAATTCCTCCTATAATTTTCCTATAAAAATTACTGCTATGTAATTATAAGTTATTTTTTTATATAATTCAACAAATCGTATACGAATTTTATTGTGAAATCGTACACAATTTATCATTTAACATACAAAACAATATTTCAAATACTAATTTGCTATAATAATTAAAATTTCAATGTATTAATTTAAGGTAATTAACTTAATTTTTCATGTGATTTAAGTACACTCATCTCCTTAGATGTATTCCTTTGTTTAAAACTAACTAAACACTTTTTAATATCCCAGCACAGCCCTCTACTACATCATCATAAGTCACGTCAAAATTTCCAGTATACCACGGGTCTGCTATATCTTCTTCCCCTCTATTCTCAGCAAAATCAAGGAGCAAACTAACCTTTCCCTCAGTATCATCTCCTATAATTCTAAAAAGGTTTCTGAGATTGTTTCTGTCCATGCAAATTAAATAATCAAACCTTTCATAGTCCTCAGCAGTGACTTGTCTTGCTTTCCTTCTGCTATATGTAATATCCATTTCATCAAGTTTCTTTTTCGTTCCATAGTGTGTGTCGTTTCCAATCTCTTCACGACTAGTACCAGCAGACTCAATATAAAACTCATCTGCTCTATTTAGTTTTTCTACCATATCCCTAAAAACAAATTCAGCCATGGTGCTTCTACAAATATTACCATGACATATAAACAATATCTTTTTCATTTTATACATCCTTTATCAATATAGCATTTAGCCACATTTCCTCTTCTCTTCCAGCCCTTACATCACCACTAACAGTTGTTTCAACAGTCTTTAAAGAAGATACTTCATCAATTATCTCACCAAAACTTATTTCATCTAAATAGGTAAACTGCCTTCCATTTCTAAATCCGTCAAAATCACCATATTTAAATGAACAATATACATAGCCACCATCTTTAAGGGCTCTACCAATATTCTCAAAAACTCTTACAAGTTCCTTTTTAGGCACATGAAGAAGAGATGCACATGCCCATACAGCATCAAACTCCTGTACATAGTCAATCTTAGCAAAGGTCTTACAAATTACTTCTTGTCCTAAATATTCGGTAGCTTTTCTACAAAATTCACTAGAACCATCTACAGCTGTAACCTCATATCCTTTGCTAATAAAAAATTTACTATCTCTTCCAGAGCCACAGCCAAGATCTAGAATACTCCCGTTACTAGGAATGTAATTAAAGAAAAGCTTATATAAATCTGTTAAATCCGAATTAATTGTATTAAAAATGTATTCAGAACTATTTGTATTATAATAATCTAAAGTTTTGTTAATCACAGCTTCCCCTTCCTAGTAAACTTCTTTATCCAGTTCTTTATAGTCTGCATAAAGCTTTGCAGCTTCGTCCACACTACAAAATTCAATATCAATTAAATCCTCATGCCCTTCTCGCCTTAAGTACTGATAAATAAATTCATCTCTAAATCCAATTTCCTCTGCACTTTCTACGGAATTAGCTACATACACCTTTTTTATATTAGCCCAAATTATAGCAGACATACACATAGGGCATGGGTAACCTGTAGCATAAAGCGTGCAACCTTCCAAATTATGAGTTCCAAGAATTTCTCCTGCATTTCTTAAAACATTAATCTCTGCATGTGCAGTTGGATCATGGTCTCTAAGTACAGAATTAGTAGAAATACAAACAATTTCATCATCCTTTACTACAGCAGCACCAAAAGGTCCACCAACTCCAATTCTCATAGATTCATCTGCAGCCTTAGCAATTTCCTTCATTACATCTTCAGGTTTTAACATTGACTTATCTCCCTTTTATATACTCTCCACTCCTGCATTAACTATATTATGAAAACCATCCACCATTATACCTTTTCTGAGCTTTATTCATAAGGAAAAGCGAACAAAAAGTTCCAGCAAAGGTAATTGCTATTACTATTATCACCGCATCTATAAACAAAGATAGTAAACCAACTAAAAGTAAACTCCCCCCAATTATATACATGCTCAACCCCATCAATGACGTATAAGCCTTAACATCCTCATCTCTCACTCTTTTGTGATGGTAGTCGTGAATAAGTTCAATACGGCCTTTGCTTCTAATTTGATAACCAAACCAACAAAACAAAATGCCAACAGGTGCCATAACAAAAATTAAAATCCACATAACAACTTCCCCCTTCTTATTTTTCAAATTTTATATCAAGACCAGTGTATCTAGCCGCATCCCACATTTTAAAAAGCTGATCATGGCTGTATCCCTCGCAGTCACTAAAAACACTACTTTTCTCTAATTCAAAGCTATATAGGTTTTCATTTCTTACTTTCATTAAGTCTAGGTACGATTCACTTGGTAAGCTATCACTTTTTTTCAAATTGCAATTACTACAGGTAAGAACTAAGTTCCAAAGCTTATCATCCTTTGCAAAAGACCAAGGAACAAAATGATCTACATGTATATCATTGTCTGTTAGTGTTTTTCCGCAGTAGAAGCAGGTCGTTTGTGCAAGCTCTTCTTGCAAAAATATCCTATACAGATTCAAGTTTGTTCTTTGTGTCGAAAGGTTCAATTTATCTAACACCCGTAGCAAAACAGCGTCATCATTTATTTCCTCTAAGAATCTAGCCCATGTATAATAGTTAAGTTTTTCTATTTCAGATTTATGCCTTAATAAAAAGTTATATATATCAGGATTTAGGTATAGTCCTTCTTCTTTCAAGTCAAAGCTATAAAATGTTTTTTTACTGTCAACAAACAATGCACCAATTACATATTTTTTGCATTCTGCTTTAACCTTTTTTATTATGTTTCCTCTATCCTTAGAGTCTAAGTTTTCAAAAGTAGTTTCTCTAAGCAAGGGCTCTTTCTCTATAACTTTATTGAAGATTATTTCAATTGAGCTAATCTTACTTCTAGAATCAGCCCTTTTTTGTACTAAATGATACTTAACAATAAGGTTCCAATAGTTTTCAGCAAACTTAGCGAACAGATCATCAAAAGAAATATAATATTCTTTACTTGCACCTGTATTAAATAAGTTATCTAAAATAGCTTTAATCAGTCCAAATTTGTAGCTACTAGTATTTTTTGACTTTGCA
Organism: uncultured Oscillospiraceae bacterium; assembly: GCA_964369805.1. Classification (GTDB taxonomy): domain Bacteria; phylum Bacillota; class Clostridia; order Peptostreptococcales; family Anaerovoracaceae; genus CAYJHC01. Next base: position 9,767 of record CAYJFM010000037.1, on the reverse strand, counting down.
GAAAAAATAAAATTAAAGATAGCCCAGACATCATCATCTGCTAGCTTCCTCTTATCGTATTCACCTATTTTTAAATTCCATCCAGCCATAAGTTCTCCTATATTAATTCAAACTTCTCCCTCACCCTATCATATCCAAGCATTGTAAAAGGGCAGCATCCTACACAAACTCCACAGCCATATTTAGCAAAGCCTTTTGCACATTTCTCATTAGAAATGCATTCTATATGCACTGAGTTAATCACTTTGCTTTCTTCATAAATTGCCCCGTGCGGACATAGCTTAACACAGGTTTTACAGTTATTACAAAAGTCGTTTCCCCAGCGGTGGTCTTTATTATTTTGAAGAAAATCTCCTAAATTTTCTATGCTAGTATAAACTATGCTAATTCTATTACAAGAACCATTTTCTGGTGTGATTAATAATCCGCTCTGTCCAACAAAACCTAGATTTGCTTTAAAAGCTGCTTTTGTATAGTCGATATTTCCTCCAAGGCTATGGTTTGGCACAGCCCCAAAGTTTTTATTTCTTAGAAATTTACTTAATTCTAGTGCAGCTACTCCTGTATCTCCATATACTTTCATAACTTCTATCATACAATTCATATTTGGAAGTTCTTTAACTTTAAACTTGTCTTTATCCATATGCCTTGTCATTACAATCACGCAGTTATATGGAATTCCCATCCCCTTATAGATTTCTACTTCATCAAATATTGCAAGCCCCCAGCTATCCATTTCTAGATCATTTTTAATAAATAGATCAATAGCCTCAAACTCTTCCTGTGTTATTTTTCTTCTATATTCTTTATCCTGCTCATATCCCCTTATAACTTTCGCTGTAGATAGAAGTGATTTTATTGTTGGGCTAATTCTTTTGCGATTTTTGTACATTATTCTAAGGTCTTTTGGTTTAAACCTACGTTTAGGGAAAAACCCTTTTTCCTTTGCATTATCATTAGCAGTGTACTTAGCTATTTTGTTTAATTCTCTCTCTTGTGGTTTTGTCATAAACTCCATACTAAAAACCTCTCTTTAATCTCTATTCCATATAAGCATACGGACAGCTACTAATACATTTCCCACATACATCCGCAAAGCCAACACTACTTTCTAGCATCTTCGCATTTTTCATAAGTATATTATCATGACAATTAAAAAAATCCACTTTATCTATTTCAATTGCTGATACAGGACAGACCTTTATGCAAAGTTTGCAGCTACCATTTTTTTTATGCAAACAGTAACATGGCGCTTTATACTCTGTTACAGGAATAGGAGCCTCTGTTAAAACAGTGCAAAACCTTCCTCCTGAGCCTTTATCTGTAATTACAAGGGTATTAATTCCAAAGTCTCCAAGTCCAGCGATTACAGCTGCGCTACGATGTGACCATAGTGATTTTAGTTCAGAGGGATCATATGTATGAGTGCCCGCAATAGAAAAAGATTCATAACCGTCTCTTCTCAAGTGCTTTTCAATACTAGAATTAATATTATCAAAGGCTTCATTTATTACAATATATGCTTCAGCCCAGCCCTTTGAAACTTCCTCAGATAAACTTGGTGATTTTGCTATTTCTTTAGTAAATGGAACAAAGTATGAAATAACAGATTTAACACTTGGAAAAAGCTCCTCTGGATTTTTATGCCAAGGCCCTATTATCTCTTTCAACCTTGAATAAGCTTCATCATAAGGGCTTGATATAGCTAAAATAGGTTCCCTAAAAAGATCGTCTCTATTAATAGCTTTTACTTCTTTTTCGATTAAATTTAATATACTGTTATAGTAATCAGTCATATATATTTCCCCCATATCATACATAGAATTGAACATTCACAAACATTCGATTAAATTATACTATATTATTTTAGTATTTTCTATTATTAAAAATCCCAGCTTAGTTTCGAGCTGGGATTTACTGTTTACTTATATAATTATTATATCCGTTATGGAGCTGGTGTTACATTTAATCCAATTTCAAGCCAATCGTCCACATTTTCTTTAGAAACCCATCCATAAGGTGCTGCAAGAGCTACTTCACCTGTTGAGGTATTAATATGCACCGCTAAGCTGCTTTGTTTAGATAGTTCTGACTTTCCCTCGCCTACATAACCATACATTCCTCCACCTGATATAGTTAAATATTCAACATCTCCGCCATTTAAAGAATCTACAACCGTAGTTAAAAGTGCTTCATACTGCCCGGATGCACCAGTAACAGGTGCTAAGTCATCTCCATCCTTACCATCATTAAATACTGATTTTCGTTCCGTTGGATTTCTTAAAATAATTGAACTATCATACGCTCTACCGTCATTTGAGGTACTTGTTGTCCATATCATTTCAAAAATCCTATCTTCTGGAAGTCCATGGTCTGTTATCAAAAGTCCTACCTGTAGAGCATCTATAATATTTGATGCCAAAACTAAATCGCTTGTTTCTTCAGCTGCTTCTACATAGCCACTAACAGATGGTATAACACCTACTGCCAATACTGCTATAATTGCAATCACAGCAATTATTTCAACTAGAGTAAAGCCTTTATTTGATTTTAGCTTATAAAAATTTTTACTCATTTTATTCTCCTGTTTAAATCACACATATTTTGCTATTTATAATTTATATATACCCTTATTTTAACATTTTATAGACATTTGTTAAGGTGCCGGTATCAAATCTAGCCCCATATCAGCCCAGTCATTTACATTCTCGCTAGATGTCCACCCATATGGCGCAGCAAGTGCTATCTCTCCAGTTGTTGTATTTACATGTACAGCCAAACTGCTTTTTTTAGAAAGCTTAGACTCACCTTCTCCTATATAACCATACATGCCTCCATCTTTCATATCGGCAGGCATAAGTTCTACCTCTCCGTCTCCTAGAGACTCAACAACGGTTGTGAGCAAGGCTTCATAATCTCCACTGGCTATATCAAGTTCTTGTAAATCATCACCGCCTTTTCCGTCGTTAAATACGGACTGCCTTCCTGTGGGGTTTCTAAATATAATTGAGCTGTCATACACTCTTCCATCATTTGTAGTACTAGTAGTCCATATTACTTCAAAAATGGCATCTTCCGGAAGCCCATGATCTGTAAGCCTAAGTCCAATTTGTATAGCTGATATAATATTGGAAACCTTAACTAAGTCACTTGACTCTCTAGCTTCTTCCACATATCCACTGACAGATGGTATAGCAACCACTGCCAATATTGCTATAATCGCAATAACTATAATTATTTCCATAAGAGTAAAACCTTTATTAGCTCTTACCTTAAAAAGTTTTTTAGCCATTTAATTGCTCCTGTTTTTATCACATATGTTTTTTAGAATTCTTCATATATTTTCATGATAACATTTTCATTTAACTTAATCAAATGAAATTCTATGATTTTGTGCTGATTTTCAACAAAATAAAATATCTAAAATTCCCAATGCTAAAGTTAATTAACATTGGGAATCCTTTTACTTTATTAGATTTTAACTAGTTAAGTTGGTTTCTCATACTACAGATAATCGAAATCATCAGGAGATTTACACCATGTTTTTTGCCCTTTGTGCATAATGAATAGTAGTACTGCACCTACGAAGTAAGCAATAGCAAACGGAGACGTCGGATAAATACCTAAAGCTCCACTATGTATTAGACCAAATACAGAAAGTACTGCCGCTGCAAGTAATGTAATCGCAGCTTTATCAAGCCTTTTACTGATTACGAATGATACCATAGTTCCAAGAATTATACCAATAATAATAGCTCCATGTTTAGTCTCAGGAACCCCTCTCCACATTACACCAGCATCCATAAGAGCTTGTGTAATTTCTGGATTGTATCCCATTAGATTATTTGCTATAGGCTCAGTGTGCAGGTCTGCTAGGAGTCCTGTACCAGTTACCTGTGTAAATAACCAATCTGCTACTGGAGGCACCATTGCCACACCAACAGCTGCATGTTGAATCTTTGGTACATCTCTAAATGCTTGAGCTACCATTAGCACCGCACACCATATATATGTAATACCTGCAATAGCTGGTGGAACGATTGTACTTAAGAATGTGAATAGTCCAAATATACCTGCAAAGGCAAATAATATACCTGAGATTAAAGAGTATCCCATTCCTGCGCCTGACTTCTTCAGTCCTGCATGACCAAGCCATACTGTATTTGGAACAACTCCTCCAAGAGTTGCAGAAATCATTGTACAGATACCATCTGCAAACTGTGCTTCTCTTACGCTGTAGTCATCTCCAGCTGCATTTGCAGCTTCAACGTTATCCATAGTTTCAATAAAGTTATATACTTCAATTGGAATTATAATTGTTAAAAATGGTGCTACTACAGCAAAACCACTAAGCATTGATTGAACACTGTTCACTGGATCTGGGAAGTAAAACCCAACACCAGAAAAATCAAGAGTTGTACGGCCAATTGCTAAAGCGTAAATTATACCACCAACAACAGCAATAGCAAATGGTGGGATTTTTTTAGGGAATACATATCCTCCAAATAAACCAACTAGAGCAACTACCATAATTGGAATACCTACAATTGGATCAGAAAGAATATCAAAGACACCTTGTGTTGCCATCCAAATAAATCCAATACCTGCAACAGTACCTAGTAAGGCTGCACGAGGAATGTTTCTCTTCATCCATGGACCAATAAATCCACCTAAGAATTCAATGAACCCTCCAACAAAACAAGCTGCAGCAGCTGCTGACCAAGTAAGTTGTGGATCATCTAGAGCAAAATGTAACGGCATGATAACTCCGTATAAAATAACAAACATCGCTGGAGTAGAAACTCCTGATGGAAGTGCTGTTACATCTGTTCTACCTGTCTTTTGAGCAAGTTTCCAAGCCATAAATGAGTAGTATAGACAGCTTGATAGAAGTCCAATTGATAGTGCTGGAATAACTTTTCCAAACACGATTTCATCTGGCCACCCCAGTACACCAGATAGTGTTGCAATTACGATTAGGTAATTTACAATGTTGTTTGTAACAAGGTAAGTAACCCCACCTATGTCACCTCTTTGAAATAATTTCAGTTTAACTTTTGAAGTCATTTAATAATCTCCTTTTCTATGCTTCTACACTAATAAAGTCAAATTTTGTAACGTCAAATAGTCCCATATCTGTTATTTTTATCTCTGGAATTACTGCCAGTGACATAAAACACAGAGTCATTACTGGTTCTACCTTTGCGTTAACTTCTAGTTGTTCATGAGCAGTGTTATGTAAGCTTGTTAGTCTTTCGCTTACCCATTCCCCTGTTTGGTCGCTCATTATGCCAGCAATTGGCATTGGCATTGAATCTATAACCTGGCCATCTTTTACTATTGCAACTCCACCCTCTTGAGAAATTAAAGTTTCTATAGCTAAAGCCATGTCATCATCGTTTACTCCAACAACGATTAAGTTATGTGAATCATGTGCAATAGATAGTGCAACTGCACCACTTTTGATTCCATAGCCTTTTAGAAGAGCTACAGCTACATTTCCAGTATTTTGATGTCTTTCAACTACTGCAATCTTCACTATATCTACTTCTGGATTATATTTAAAGTTTCCATCTTCACAGATTTCAACCATTTCAATGCTATTTTTTGTAACTACACTTCCATCAAGAAGTTCCATAACATGAACCTTATTGCTTTTTAACGGAAGCTTAAGTCTGTCAACGCTAAAGTCTTTTACTGTAACAGATCCTCTTACTGATTCAGAGCTATGTTTCTTTATAGCTGGAAGGTATTCCTTTTCATGAGCTACCTGTTCTCCATCAATGAAGACATCTGTAACTTTAAAGTCCACAAGATCTTCAAGAAGAACCATATCTGCTTTTAGCCCTGGGGCAATTGCCCCTCTATCTAAAAGTTCAAAACATGTAGCTGCATTTATTGTTGCCATTTGAATTGCAGTGATTGGGTCAAGACCCTCTTCCACGCATATTTTTAGGTGATTATCTAAATGTCCTATTTCTAAAATTGTTTTTGGTTGTCTATCATCTGAGCAAAGTAGGCATCTTCTGCTATTATGATTAGTTACACCTTTTAGTAAGTTTCTTAGGTCATGGCATGCACTTCCCTGTCTTAGAAGAATATATACACCTCTAGCAATTCTATCCTGCATTTCTTCAACAGTACTGCATTCATGATCAGTTCTTATACCTACTGATGTATAGGCGTTAAGCTCTTTGCCTGTAATAACTGGTGCGTGACCATCTATGATTTTTCCATGCTTTTTTGCTACCATTACTTTATCAACTTCTGAATCAGAATTGTAAATTATTCCAGGAAAGTTCATAAATTCTCCAAGTCCAAGAATTTTATCTCTTGTTATTGGCTCTTCCATTTTAGCTGCATCAATTACTGCACCTGAATGCTCATTAGGAGTTGCAGGCACACAAGAAGGAAGCATAAACTGTATATCTAAAGCTGTATTTTTAGCTGCTTCCATCATATAGTCAAGACCATCAATTCCGCATACATTAACAATTTCATGCGGGTCAGCAATTATAGTTGTTCCTCCACAAGGAACTAATAGACGACCTAGTTCCTCTGGAGATACATATGCTGATTCAATGTGAATATGACTGTCGATAAAACCAGGTGTTAGATATTTTCCTTGCGCATCAAATTCTTTTGCAGCACTATATTCACCTACTCCTGCAATCAAGTTATCTGAAATAGCTACATCGCCTTCGCGAATTACACCACTATAGACATCAACTACTTTTGCATTTTTTATAACTAGGTCAGCCTCTTGTCTTCCGCTAGCTACTTCTATTAATTTCTTAACTTTAATTTTATCTGTCATAATTCACCTCTTATTTTTCTGTTAGAGATATGATTGGGCTAATAATTTCTAGGGCGATACAATCAACTACTCCAAGGTCTGTGATTGCATAGTCTGGAATTGCTGTTATCGGTAAGAAGAACATGTACATAAGTGGTTCTTTTAATTCACAGCCTAGATCCCCTGCTGAAGCATTGATAACCTTTTCAGCTGCAGCCATTTCTTCTGGTTCTATGTCTGAAGTAATTCCTCCAACTGGTAGTGGTAAAAATTCAACAACTTTGCCATCAGCAACAACTACTTGTCCGCCACCATTATCAATTAAGTGATTTACCGCTAGAGCCATATCAGCTGAGTTTACACCCATAACTACAATATTATTGTCGTCTGGTGCTGCAGATGAAGCCATAGCTCCTTTTTTAAGTTTCCAACCTGTACAGAATCCTAGCGATTTATTTCCATTTCTGCCAAAACGCTCAAGTACTGATACCATTGCCACGTCATTTGCTGGATCTGGCTGAACGATATGGTTAATTACTTCTAGGTCAGCATCTCTTCTTTTTCTTACAAAAGGCCCTTTTACATCCATTGATAAAACAGTTGCTGTTCCATTTTCAATATCCACTTTATATTCAAAGTCACTTGCCGAAACCTTAGGGCACTTAAGTACTCCTTTTAACACTTCGCTTCTAGCTGGAGGTTGTAGGTCATATGTAAGCTTGTTATCTTTTGCAACCATTTTACCTTCAACCATTACATCTAACACGTTAAATGTCTCTGGTGAGTCAACAAGTAGTATATCCGCTAGCTTTCCTGGAACTACAGCCCCTATCATGTGGTCTAATCTATAAGCTTCAGCACTGTTAATTGTAGCCATTTGAATAGCTGCCATCGGTTCAACACCCGCCTCGATTGCCTTTCTAATACAGTTGTCTACATGGCCAACTGTAAGCACGTCTGACGCAGTTACATCATCTGTACAGAAGCTAACTCTTCTTGAAAACCCAGCATTTACCTCTGTAATTGCTCTAATATTTTCTTTTAGGAATGGTGTTACGTTTGACTCACGAATAATCATGTGCATACCATTTCTTAGTTTTTCAACTACTTCTTCATGAGAGTAGCTTTCATGATCAAGTCTAACTCCTGCAGCAAGAAGTGCATTTAACTTTTTGCCTTGACACATTGGAGCACATCCAAATACAGGTAAATTATTTTTAGCCGCAACTTCAATTGCTCCTAGTGTATTTTCATCTTCCTCTAGAATAAATTCTGTTACAGTTTCCCATACTCCGTGACATTCTGACCACTTCTGAACTTCTTCATGAGTTTCTTTTGTAATATTATATGATACTGTTGATTGTGGAATCGTATATGGTGTTTGGTGAGGTGCACCCCAGAAAACTTTTAGTGGGCTTGCCTCTGCTTCTGCTAGTACTTCTTTTAGGCCTTCCAGTCCTGAAACTGCAATGTACTCGTCTAATCCTGAGATCATGCTTGTTGTTCCTCTTGGTACTACCATTTTTGAGTAGCTAGTAATACTTAATTTACTACACTCACTATGAATATGCCCATCAATAAGTCCAGGCGCAATATACTTGCCTGTTGCATCTATAATTTCTGTGTTTTCACCGATATAATCCTCTACATCTCCAATTGCAATTATTGTGTCTTTAAAAACTGCAACATCTGCTGGATAAATTTCACTAGTCATAACATTGATTAGGTTTCCACCTTTAATCACTACATCTGACGGTGTGATGGCTTTTCCTGCTCTAATTAATTCTTTTAGATTTCCTACTGTTTTTTGCATTTTAGTCCTCCTATTATTAGGTCAAATTTGATTAACTTATTTATCCAATTTAAAAAAGCTAATTGGATAACGGAATGATGTTAGGCTTCCCGTCCCAAATTAGCTAGTAATTTATATAATATATTCAATTGCTATGAATTAATATTAACATTAAAAAATAACACCGTCAATAATTTCTAGTTATTAACGGTATTATTTTTAGTTTTTTTATGCTTATTTTGTCATTTTAGGCAGTTTTTTCGAACTAATATTTCTATTCATATCTTCAAAGTTCGATTTTTTAGTTTTCTTTTTTAATTAGAATCTTCAAATTAAGATCAGGGTTTACTTTACTTCTGCCCCTAGCGGCATAAGTGCTAATTTTGCAAATTTAATGCTTTGTAGTCCAAATGGAATACCCACAATTGTAAGGCACCAGATTACACCTATAATTAATGCGGACAGAGCTAATTCCCATCCAAAAAGAACAACCCATATTATATTAATAATTGTTTTTCCTGCATTATCTGTGTAATCAATAGTTTTTCCAAAAGGCCAAAATATAAAGCCTGCAAATTTAAAGCATTGAACTCCTACAGGTATGCCTACAATGGTAATGCACCAAATCACACCAACAAATAGCCAACCTATTGCCTGAAGTCCACCTCCAAAAATCACCCACAAAACATTTCCTATCGTTTTCATATTCTCACCTTTCCCTTTCACCTTAAAGTTAACCTTTATGGGACCTATGATACACCTTTGCCTCAAGGCAATCTTTTGTAATTTGCTCTGAAAGAGTTTCTATACTATCAAACTTCACCTCTGACCTTGTCTTCTTAATAAATTCAACCTTTATTCTCTTGCCATAAAGTTCTTTGTTAAATTCAAAGATATGGGTTTCAATGTTTTTTTCATACGCCCCAATGGTTGGTTTATGTCCTACATTTGTTACACTATCATAGGTTGTGCCATTATATATGCACTTTGTTACATACACTCCGTTTGGTGGTGTTACCATTGATTCATCTATTACTAAATTTGAAGTTGGAAAACCAATAGATTTTCCTAGTCTATTTCCTACAACAACCTCTCCTTCTACATAATAATTTCTTCCAAGGTATTTTGCACAATCAATCATATTACCTTCTTCAATTAGCTGTCTAATTAAGCTAGAGC
>CAYJFM010000036.1:0-22270 GCA_964369805.1 uncultured Oscillospiraceae bacterium | reverse complement strand
TAGTATTAAATAGAATTAATAGTTTAAGCGCAGTAACTTTGGTTACTGCGTTTTTGGTAAGTCTGGCGAAACAAGGTTATGTAATTGATTTTTGGAATGAAAGTTAACCAATAGACAAAATGGCAAAAAATGGAATTGACATTTTAGTGGTTGAACTGTATAATATTTGCATAATTATATAATACTTAGCGAATAGGAAATTAGGTGAAAGTCCTAAGCAGTACTTGCTACCGTAAAGCCGGAAAACTAAATGAGTATTAGGGAACAGTTTTGCAGGTTATCAAAAGTGTTTCAGCTTTAGCATTTTGGAGATAACCAAAATGTTTTTTGTTTCGATAAGCAATGAACGAAGCAAAGGGAGAAAGGAAATAGAATATGAAAAGGGGAAAGAGCAAGAAAATTTTAGCAATAGCACTAACCATGCTTATGGTAGTAGCAGCCATAGCACCTACAGCAGCAGCTGATATTACAGCTGTTAAACCATCAGTTGGAGAATTTGGGCAAGAAGTTTGGGCTACACAATTTGGGTGGATTGAAAGTGGGTATGCAACAGGTGGGTCAACACCGCCATTAGTGTCAGGAGACTATGTTTATGTAGGCCATCAAAACCAGCTAATAAAAATGGATAAGTCGACAGGCAAGGTTTTAATTAGAAGCGATCTTATTTCAGAGGGTGGAATAGATTACAATAACTACTACGCGCAAACAGCACCAGTTGCTAGTGCAGATGGAAATACGATATACCTTGCTGTTACAAGTGCATATGGAAGTGGTGGGGCAGGTATAGCAGCCTTCGATGCAGAAAACTTGCAATTAAAATGGTTAAGCGCTTTTGGAAATGATGGATCTGCAGCAACTACTCCAATTCTTGTTGAAGGAGACAATATATATGCAGGAACCTCTTATATAACATATAATGCAGCGAACAATTATCAAGAAACCATAGTTAGAGGCTATTATTTTGCTTTAGATGCTGAGGGTGAAATTGTATGGGAGAAAGAGTATAACGGGGATAGCTTTAATAATGCAGGAGCCACAATAGATAATGGAAAAATTTATTTCGGTGGAGAGCTAGGTAGGTTGTATGTTTTAAATGCAGCAGATGGAACTGATGTCAAAACTGTTGAAACTAGCTCATCGCAAATACGCTCTACAGTACAAGTGGATGGTGATTTTATTTATTACACCAATGCTACAGGAGAGCTATACAAAACACATAAATCTACTTATGCTAGTAGTTCTGTAGATTTAGGATTCAACTCCTCTAGCACACCTGTAATATATGGAGATTCAGCATATGTAGGTATTAATGAAGGTTTCGGTAGCCAAGGGAAAATCAAGTCAGTAGACCTTAATTCATTAAACGTAAACTGGACTGTAGTAACAGATGGCGCTCAGCAAGGCGATATGTTACTATATGCTGGGGGTCAAAAAGGTAAAATCTTATATGCCACTATAAATGATGAGAAAGGTGGAATCTTTGCGGTTGAAATGGATAAAACAGGAGCTGTAATAGGTTCAGGGTATGCCTTTATTCCAAGTGATGAGAAGCAAAACTACTCATCTTCACAAGTTGTTTTAAATGATGGGGATTTATACTACAAAAATGATTTGAATATTTTTAGAGTTGGAGAGTACCAATTCCCAGAGAAGGCAATGATACAAGGATTACAAGAAAGTCAAGTGATTAAATCTGGCGAAAAGATAACCTTGACTGTTGAAGAATATCAGGATTTTAGTACAGACTCTATATATACACCAACTCAGTGGAGCACGAATCCTACAGGTGTATTTACTGCAACTTCAAGCAATCCTTACATATTCACCTCTATTTTTGATACCACAGGAATGGCTGCAGGAGAACATGTAATGGAAATCACCTTTGCAGAGCTTTCTATGGGAGATAGAATTCCTACAGGAAGAACAATAACACATAGCATAGCTTATAGTATAGATGCTACAGGGACTGTAATAAGCGTTACCTCCACACCTGTGCCAGATACTGGCTCTGAGAGCCTTTATCCATTAATGACTATAGGAATAATAGCATTATTGGGAGTAGCTTTAATTCTAAGAAGAAGTTTGCAAAGCTAAATTCATAAAACTTAATAGTTGGGAAGAATAGTGTGGTGACGAAAGTTACTACACTATTTTTCTGTATAATATATTCTGGATAAACATAGGTAGTCTAGTTGTAGCCGATTGTAAATATTTTGCTTAAAAAATCTTTGAAATTATTTTTAACTGCGATATGATATAATCAAAGAGTAAAAAAAAGGAGAAATAAAATGATGGAAAAGAAAAAAATAAATACAGTTCTGTTTGACTTTGATGGGACTTTAATGAATACAAACGAAGTAATAATTAACTCGTGGCAGCATACCTTCAAAACATTAACAGGGAAAGAAGGAAATCAGGATGTAATAATAAAAACCTTCGGAGAACCTTTGAAACTAACTATGAAAACATTTTTCCCCAATGTTGATGTTGAAGAAGCTGTGGAAATTTACAGGAGCTATCACATAAAAAACTTTGGTGAAATGATTAGCTTGTTTGAGGGTTCGAAAGAGATTCTACAGGAGTTAAAAGAAAAGGGATATAAAATTGCATTAGTCACATCCAGATTAAAAGGGACAACAATGGAGGGATTAGAGCATTATGGAATTAAAGACTATTTTCATAAGATAATAACTATTGAAGATACTACGAAACATAAGCCAGATCCAGAACCAATTGAAGTAGCTTTAAAGGCTTTAGGCTCAAAAGCAGATGAAGCAATAATGGTAGGGGATACAAAGTTTGATATTGAGTGTGCATATAATGCAAAGGTGACATCAGTTCTAGTAAGCTGGGCACTTTCAATGGGGAAAGAAGACTTAGAGAATTTAGTAGAGTGCCATAGACCTGATTATGTAATAGATGATTTTAAAGAACTTCATCAAATCCTAGCTAAGGCAAAGAGCTAAGAGGCTTGAGGGGGAAGCATTCATTGGTAAAGACGGTAAAAAGAAGATAAAGTTACTAGGTGGCCTTTTGCATAGAAAACAGGATAGGTAGAAGATGTTAAATATTATATATGGTAGAGAAGATGTAAATAAAGAAAAATTCGCCTACGAAATGGTACCAGAGAAAACTATGGTTATTGTACCAGATCAATATACTTTAGAGGGAGAAAAAGATGCGCTAAAATATCAGAAAAAAACAGGACTTGCAGAGATGCAAATTCTGAGTTTTTCTCGAATAGGCACAAAAATTTTTCAAAAAGTAGGTGCGCCAAAATTTGAATTAATAGATAAGCAAGGAAGGCATATACTTCTTACAAAAATTATGAAAGAGGAAGCTGAAAACCTATTGGTATTTAAAAATCAAGAAACAAGAACTTCTTTTATTGAAATGGTAAATAACACAATATCTCAGCTAAAGCAAAACGGAAAATCTCCAGAGATTATAGATCAGGTCATAGAGGAACTAGAAGAAAATAGTTTCTTGAAGCGGAAATTAATGGATATAAATGGGATTTATAAAAGATACCAAGAAGAAATCAAAGGAAGGTATACGGATACAGAAGACCTAATAGACCTTTATACCAGAAAGATAAATGATTGGGAGTACCTTAGAGATAGGGAGGTCCTTATTTATGGATTTGACTATTTTACCCCAAAAAACTTACAGGTAATCGGAGAGCTTATAAAATACAGTAAGAAGGTAACAGTTGTGCTTACTATGGAAGATAAGATTGAATCTCGGGACTATGACACCTTTGCAATAACAAGAAAGATGAGAGATAAGCTCATTGACCTTGCTGCACAAAGCAATGCTAAGACCTTAGAAACGCTGGTTTCAAAAGATATGGGAGACCAATATGTTATTAAAAAGGGAAATAAGCTAATGCACTTAGAGAAAGAGATATACTCCTTACCTTTTGAGTTATGGGATTCAAAATCCTTGGAAAGCGAGAAAATTGAAACTAAAGGGGGAGAATACGAAAATAACCAAGTGACCCTCCTTAGGGCAGCAAATATTTATTTGGAAGCTGAAAGCGCAGCATCGTATATTATCAATTTGACTAGAGATAAAGGCTTGCAATTCAAAGATATTGTGATTATTTGTAATGATCTGTCAACTAGGGGGGATATATATCAAAGGGTCTTTAAAAAATATGGTATAGATGTTTTCATGGATCAAAATGAGAGAATATCTAACCAACCATTAGTCAGATATATTCTATGCCTAATTAAAATATTTACAAGAGGATATAGGAAGGAAGATGTTATAGCCTTTGCCAAAACAGGACTAACAAGAATTGAAGAAGATCAGCTGGAACTTCTTGAAAAATACAGTAGCAAATACAGCATTCGAGGTAAAAAGTGGAAAGAAAAGTTTGCATCTTGGGAGGAAAAAGAAGAGCTGTGGCTACCTGCAGAAGCAGCAAGATCACTTTTGATTGATGGGATTTTGCAATTGGAGACTGATTTAAAGTCGGCAAAAACAGTTAAAGAAAAAATAAGTAGAATCTATAAATACCTTAAAGAGGAGGCTGAAATCCCGGCGGTACTTGAAGGGCAAATAGAGTTTCTTGAATCTGAAGGAAGGAATGAAGAGGCTCTTATTTTAGCGCAAATGTGGACTAGTGTGTTGAATACTTTTACTCAGCTAATTGAAGTTGCTGGTGGAGAGTCGCTAAGCCTCAAGGAAATCGGGGAACTTTTGAAAAGTGGCTTTGATGGGATTAGCCTAGGAACGGTTCCTCCTTCTGCAGACACTAGTATAATGGGGACTGTTCAGCGAACTAGAACTGGCGACCTTAAGGCGCTAGTTATTATGGGTGCAAACGAAGGCCTTTTGCCAATGGATGTTAAGACTGTTGAAATTCTTACTGAAGAGGAAAAGGAAGCACTTTCAGAAAGGGAAGTTAACTTCATGCGGTTAAATCAGCTAAAGAGGGAGGAGGAGGAGCTAGCTATCTATAAGATGCTGTCAAAGGCGACAGAGTATTTATGGATAAGTTACTCACTCACAAATCAAGCCGGTGACGAGGAGAAACCAGCGCAAATCTTCGAGAAGATTAAAGAAATTTTTCCTGAAGTTAAGATTCTTGATGATGTTGAAAATAAGGGAATCGCATTAGATGAAAACTCTTTAATTGATATGGTTGCATCAAAAGGCAGTGCGGCAGACTTTCTTGGGAAAAAACTGAGGGACTCTGTTCAAGGTGAAGCACTAGACCCTGTGTGGCTTGACACTGCAAGATGGTTTAAAGAGAATGATCCTAGGCGACTTGAAGCAATAAAAAAGGGGCTAAAGCACAGTAATAAGGAGGACAAAATAAGAGAAGAGCTTGTAGGGCCTCTTTATGGAGAAGATAGAACCATAAGTCCATCTAGAATTGAACTCTACGCTAGATGTCCTTTTGCCCAGTTTGTGAAGTATGGACTTAGGCCTAGGGAAGATAAAAATTTCAAGGTTGAGGCTATGGATGCTGGAAACATATATCACCAGGTATTGATGGAGCTTGCAAAGGAGTTGACTAAGGAAAACAAGCTAATTTTAGAAGAGGATTCTTTGTGGCAAACCTTAACTAAAGTGGAGTGTGATAAAAAAGTAGAGGCTATTTTAGAGAGGGTTTCTAAGGAATACAGGAAGGGACTGCTTCATGCTAGTGAAGAGGAAGTAGATAAGGGCCGGAGAATTCTTTGGGTTTGTCGTGAATCGGCATGGGCCATGGTTTCTCATGTTCAAAAAGGAATGGTTGAGGGCATGCTTTTTGAGCAAGCCTTTGGCAAAGGCAAAAAATTACCACCGATCACTATTGACCTGAGCCAAGGGGAGAAAAAAGGAGTAAATAAAGAAATATATATCGAAGGGCAAATTGACAGGGTTGACCAATTACCTGAAGGGTATATTAAGGTAATTGATTATAAATCTTCAAAAGTGAAGTTTGATAAAGATAAGGCAAAAAAAGGATGGGCAGTACAACTGTTTTTGTATCTTAAAGCTGCAAGCGAAGAAGGTAGCGATAATGGGGAGGCAAGACTTGAAGGTAGTCCTGTGGAGAAAAAACCAGCAGGCACATTTTATTTTTACATAGATTACCCCATAATTGGTGCTGAATCCTTGGGAGAAGATGTAGCAGATAAAGTGTTAAAAGAGTATAAAATGGACGGAATCATATTAAATGAGGAGAAGGTTTTAGAGTATATAGATAGAAGCTTAAAAGATGGCGATAGTAAATCTGATATAATTTCTGCTTCTAAGACAAAGGCAAACACTTTATCTAAAACAAATTTAGATAAAATCCTAGAAGAAAAAGAATTTGCTTTACTTAGAGAAGAGGTCTTCAATAAAGTGAAGGAACTTGGGAAAAACCTATACAGCGGAAAAATAGAAATAGAACCTACTCATCTAGGAAGCGGCCAAGCTAAAGAGTCAGCTTGCGAATTTTGCAATTATAAAGGCATTTGCAAAAATGAGTAATAAGTTATACTTTTATTACATTAGAATGGGAGGATAGGACAACTAGTTAAGTTATCCAAAAAATAGTGAAATTTCACAAAAAAATAGAGAGTTATTATAGTTAATAAGTTGCAAATATAAAGGAACTATTATATACTATTAGGTACGGATATACAAAAAAATACATATTTTTTGTTAGAAAAATCCAACTTAAATTACTTTTATTTAACAGCTCATTCGCTGTTAGGAAGGACGAAAAAATGAAAAAAGACACATTCTATATTACTACTCCAATATACTATCCAAGTTCGAATTTGCACATTGGACATACTTATTGTACGGTGATGGCTGATGCAATGGCAAGGTTTAAAAGAGCGCAAGGTTATGATGTAATGTTCCTTACAGGAACAGACGAGCATGGGCAGAAAATCCAAGATATAGCTGAAAAAGAAGGAGTGGCTCCAAAAGAATATGTAGATAAAATAGTTGATGGAATCAAGCAGCTGTGGGAAACAATGGAAATCTCTTACGATGACTTTATTAGAACGACAGATAAAAGGCATGTAGAAAGAGTGCAAGCTATTTTCACAAAGCTATATGAAAAAGGGGATATATATAAAGGTGAATATGAAGGGCTATATTGTAGACCTTGCGAATCATTTTGGACAGAAAGTCAATTAGTAGATGACAAATGCCCAGACTGCGGAAGACCAGTAGAAGAAGCAAAGGAAGAAGCATACTTCTTTAGACTATCAAAATATGAAGATAAACTATTAGAATTATTTGAGAACAACCCATCTTTCCTTGAACCAGAATCAAGAAGAAATGAGATGAAAGCCTTTGTTAAACAAGGCTTAGAAGACCTTTGTGTGTCTAGATCAACATTTAACTGGGGAATACCAGTACCAATAGATGAAAAGCACGTTATATACGTTTGGCTTGACGCACTTACGAATTACATCACAGCATTAGGTTATCCTGAAGATAGCGCCATGTATGAAAAATACTGGCCAGCTAACGTTCATCTTGTAGGTAAGGAAATAGTAAGATTCCATTCAATAATTTGGCCAGCAATGCTAATGTCTCTTGACATTCCACTGCCAAAACAAGTGTTAGGACACGGATGGTTATTGCTAGAGGGCGGCAAAATGAGCAAATCAAAAGGTAATGTTGTAGACCCAGCAAAACTAATCGAAAGATATGGAATTGACGCATTAAAGTACTTCTTACTAAGAGAGTATACCTTCGGCCAAGATGGTGTTTATACGAATGAAGTTATGCTAAAAAGAATGAATTATGACTTAGCAAATGACTTAGGAAACCTAGTTTCTAGAACAGTGACAATGATTGAAAAATATAATGATGCAATCATCCCTAATTTTACAGAGGCAGAAGGCGAAGCGAAGGCAATAGATGAAGATTTAATTGCAGTTGCAAAAGCAGCAGCAACAAAAGTAGAAGAAAATATGGAAAAATTCTCATTCAACATGGCTTTAGAAGAAATCTGGGTTCTTGTTAGAAGAGCAAACAAATATATTGATGAAACAATGCCTTGGACCTTAGCAAGAGATGAAGCAGATAAAGAAAGACTAGATACAGTACTAGTAAACCTAGCTGAATCAATTAGAGTCATTTCAGCACTTATTCATCCATTTATGCACACTACTTCTTATGAAATTAGAAAGCAATTGGGTATGGAAGATACTCCAGTAACATGGGAAGAAGGAAAAGAGTTCTTTGTTACTAATGGACAAAAAGTTTGCAAAGGAAACCCAATTTTTCCAAGACTTGACATAGAAAAAGAACTTGAAGAACTTGAAAAACTGGGAGACCCAGAAAAACAAAACATCCCTCTAGAACTAAAAGAAGAAATCGTATATGACGATTTTGATAAGCTTGATTTAAGGGTTGCAACAATTCTTGAAGCTGAAAAGCATCCGAAAGCTGATAAATTATTGGTTTTCCAAGTGAAAATGGGTACAGAAAAAAGACAGATTATTTCAGGAGTTGCTGAGTACTACAAACCAGAAGACCTTGTAGGGAAAAAAGTTGTGGTTGTGGCAAATCTAAAACCAAGGCCGCTGAGAGGGCTTGAATCAAAAGGAATGATTTTGTTTGCAGATAACATGGTAGGTGGAAAAGAAACCTTTGAAATTGTAACAACAGTTGCAGATGACGGGAATCCAGTTACATAACTAAAATAGAAAAACGGAGGAAGCATGCTTTTTGACACACATAATCATTTTAATAATGAAGGATTTACAGTAGAAAAAAGAAAAAGAATAATAGAGGAGACAAAAAACTCCGATGTTTCATACGTAATTGACTGTGCATTTGATTTAGAAAGCTCACAGGTGGCAGTAACAAACGCAGAAGAAAATGAATTTTGCTATGCTACAGTAGGTTATCATCCACACGACGCATCAAGCTTTGACGATCTTTCGCTGACATTTTTAGAAGGGTTAGCTAAGAAGGAGAAGGTTAAAGCTATAGGAGAAATGGGTTTGGATTTTTACAGAGACATATCTCCACGAGATGTGCAGCGAGATGTTTTTAGAAAACAGATTGGCTTAGCAAATAAATTAAAAATGCCAATTGTAATACACTCAAGGGAGGCAGACCAAGAGGTACTGGATATATTAATTGAGGAAGGCGCCTTTTCAGAAGAAAGGAAGTCATGGTTTCCAAGAAGACTTGGACCAGAAGGCTTGGTAGATGATGCAAGAGTGTTATTACACTGCTTTTCAGGTAGCCGAGAACTAGCTTCGCAATATGTAGAACTGGGGGCAACTATTTCAATAGCAGGCCCTGTAACATATAAAAACAATAAAAAAACTAGAAATGTAGTAAAAGGAATACCCCTTGAGTTTTTGACAATAGAAACAGACTCACCGTATTTAACGCCAGAACCATTTAGGGGGAAAGAGAATAAACCTGAATATGTAGAATATGTAGCGAAAAAATTAGCAGAAATTAAAGAGCTCTCTTTTGAAGAAGTTGCAAGAGTTACTTGTGAAAATGGAAAAAGGTTCTTTAATATCGAAGGGTAGGCACTATGAAAAAAGAAAGAATTTACGGAATAGTAAAAAATCGAATCAAAGATGAGCTTCTTATTGAAAAAGGAGATGAAGTAATACTAGGTCTTTCGGGAGGGGCTGATTCTATGTGTCTTTTTGCTATATTGCTGGACCTTAGAAAAAGTTTAGGCTTTAACCTTCACGTGGTGCATGTAAATCATCTAATGAGGGGCAAGGACTCAGATGCAGACCAGGCCTTTGTTGAAGAAGTGACTACTAGGACAGGTGTAGAAGGAACAACTTTTAGAGTTGATTGTAAAAAATGGGCAGAAGTAAATGATCTGACAATAGAGGAAGCTGGAAGAGAAATACGATATAGGGCTTTTAGCAACATGGCAACTCAGCTAGTCAAAAGAGGCAAGTATTACGAAAATATAAAAGTCGCTGTAGCCCACAACCTTGATGATCAAGCGGAAACTGTACTATTAAAAATCCTAAGAGGCACAGGACTTGAAGGCTTTGGAGGGATGGACTACAAAAGAGATATGGACGATGGTGTCAAACTAATTAGGCCTATTATGGATCTTGAAAGAAAGGACATCGAAGAATTTTGTAAAATAAGGCAAATTCCATACAGAGATGATAAAACAAATTTTGAAACAGAATTTACAAGAAATAAACTTAGGCTACAGCTAATTCCATTTATTAAAGCAAACTTTAATGAAAATTTTCCAAGAACGATTGTAAAAAATTCAGAACTAGCTAGGAAAGATAGAGAATATATTTGGGCAAAAACTTCAGAGGACTATAAAAACGCATTAGAAATAATAGATGAATTCGGAATAAAATTTAAAAGATATATGTTTATTAGAAGCGAAGAGCCTGTTAGAAATCGAATAATAATGAATGCTCTTAGGAATTTAGGATTGAAAAAAGGTGTAGGTAAAGCACACTTTATTGGAATGAATGAAAAACTAGACAATCCAAACTGGGAAGGCATAATAACTTTCCCTAAAGGATATATTGTTGATGTAAGCAAGAATTTTATTAATGTTGGGCACAAGCGATGGACTGGAGGAGAGGTTCTTTTAAAGAAGGAAGCACCAGATAAGCCGAGAATTGCTTTGATGGCAGGTCAAGCTAAAGGATATAAACATGAAGCCGAAAATGCCGTATTTGACTATGACCTTTTCTTAGAAGATAACAAACACATTAAAGACCCAGTAAGGCAAATTACTGTTAGAACTAAAGAAACAGGAGATGTGCTACCATTAAAAAGAGGGGCCGGGCGTAAGAAGTTACAGGATGTGTTTGTAGATGCAAAGATCCCAAGAGAAGAAAGAGATAATATCTGGTTAGTTGCAATAGGTGGAGAAGTATTATGGATTCCAGGTGGCAAAATGCTAGCTAAATATTCAGGGAAATATCCAATTACAAAAAACACTAAGAGAATATTAGTGCTTAAAAAAAAATAAATAATTAATCAAAGAGAGGGAAATTAATGAAAATTAAAGGAAAGAGTATAGGAATTTACATATTGATATTTGTGATAATTGTTGCAATGTCATTCTTCCTAAATTCCAATTCAAAAGAGGATGTAAAAGAAGTATCTTTTACTGAATTTGTGCAAATGGCAGAAAATAAAGAATTTGAAAAACTTAACGTTGATGAGTTATTAATTAGTGGAGAAGATAAAAAAGGTAATTTTTACTCTACTTACGCATCATCTATAGTTGAGGTGAACTGGTTAAATGAAAAAATCGTTTATCCTCAAATGGAAGAAGGCTTAGTAGAGCTTACAAATGAAGCTCCATATGTGACCCCATGGTATGTAAGTGTATTACCAACAATAATAATGGTGCTCTTACTTGTATTCTTCTGGTTTATGATGATGAATCAAGCTGGTGGTGGTGGCAAAGCTATGCAGTTTGGTAAAAGCAAGGCAAAGCTACAAAATGGATCAGAATTAAAAAAACTGACTTTTGCTGATGTTGCAGGACTAGATGAAGAAAAAGAAGAACTTGAAGAAATAGTAGACTTTCTAAAAAGTCCAAGAAAATATAATAATCTTGGAGCAAGAATACCAAAAGGGGTACTACTTGTAGGGCCTCCAGGGACTGGTAAAACATACATATCTAGAGCTACTGCTGGAGAAGCAGGAGTGCCGTTTTACACAATAAGTGGTTCGGACTTTGTTGAAATGTTCGTGGGGGTAGGTGCTTCTAGAGTAAGAGACCTATTTGATCAAGCAAAGAAAAGTGCGCCATGTATTATATTTATTGACGAAATTGATGCTGTAGGTAGAAAGAGGGGGGCAGGCCTTGGTGGAGGTCATGACGAAAGAGAGCAAACCTTAAACCAGCTTCTAGTAGAGATGGATGGATTTGCAGCGAATCTCGGAATTATCATACTAGCAGCTACAAATAGACCAGATATCCTAGACCCAGCGCTATTAAGACCAGGAAGATTTGATAGACAGGTTCTAATCGGAGCACCTGATATAAAAGGCAGAGAAGAAATATTTAAAGTACATTCAAAAAACAAACCTCTAGCTGAGGAAGTACAACCAAAGGTACTTGCGAGAAGAACCCCAGGCTTTACTCCTGCTGACATAGAAAACATGCTGAATGAGGCTGCACTGATTACAGCGCGAAGAGATGGTAGAGTTATCAGGATGGAAGAAATTGAAGAGGCTATAACAAAAGTAATAGCAGGACCAGAGAAGAAAAGTAGAGTTATTAGTGAAGCTGAAAGAAGGCTTACTGCTTATCATGAAGCTGGACATGCTGTTGTCGCAAGAGCTCTTCCAGGAACTGATCCAGTACATCAAATTACAATTGTACCAAGAGGCAATGCCGGTGGATTCACTATGATTCTACCAAAAGAAGATAAATACTATGCGACAAAATCGGGAATGAGAGAACACATAATACACTTACTAGGTGGACGTGTGGCAGAGCAGTTGACTTTAGACGATATTAGTACAGGTGCAAGCAATGACATTATGAGAGCTACAGAAATAGCAAAAGATATGGTTACAAAATATGGATTTAGTGAAAGACTTGGAACTGTAAACTATAGCTCTTCAGATGAAGTGTTTTTAGGAAAAGACTTTTCTACAAAGCAAAATTACTCTGATGAAACAGCAGCAGAAATTGATGGGGAAATCAAAAGAATTATCGAGGAAGCTTACAAGGAAGCTGAAAAAATCCTAAGTGATAATATTGAGATACTACATGAAGTTGCAAAAGCCTTACTTGAAGTTGAAACTCTTGATGGAAGCCAGTTCGAAGAACTATACACTGGAGCCTTGAATGCAAATAGTTTAGCAGAAAGAACAAAAGAAAAAGAAACTGAAATAGAGAGATTAAATAGAGAAGAAGCTGAAGAAACAAAGCGAATGATAGAAGAGGAAAAAGCTAAAGAAGAAGCTGAACTTGCTGCATATGATGGCGACTATCTGAGTGATGAAAGTGAAGCAAAAGAAGGGGGAACTGAGCCTAACCCTAAGGAAGATAACCTGAAAGAGTCACCAGAAGTGCGCACGGTTTCAGAAGTAAATGACGAAGATACAAAAAAGGAAAATGAAGACGCTTCAAATAATATAGATAAAAGTAAATAAAGGAGAAGCAGAATTATGAAATTTACTATTTTAGACTGCCTAAAACTCAGCGCGTTTAATAAAGCTGTAATGCTAGCTGGATACAAAAGTGCAGGTGTGCCAATAAAAAAGGTAACAGTGCTAGAGACTATGGAAAGAGATGAAATCTTGAAATATTGTAGCGAAAAAAATCAGCTGATGATCACCTCCTTTTCACCAATCAAAGAGGATATTGATAAACAATGTCAGGTAATAGAAGCACTATCAGATAGTGAAAATATTGGGTTAGTTATTGTACGAGTAGGGCATGTTGTAAAGGAAATTGATCAAAAGCTAATTAGAACTGCAGAAAACCTGGACTTTCCATTAATAATAATTGAAGAAGAGGAGTTAAAAGTTTCAGAATTAATTGAAGCAATTAATACAAAATTGTTTTATGGCGAGAAAACAAATCTTCAAAACAAGTTAATAAACAACAGCATTTATCACTTGTTAAATTTTGAAAAATATGGTGGGTTCCAAATGGCATTAAGAGGTGCTGCCATAGAAAATGATTATCAAGTAGTAATTGTAAGTAAAAACTTTAATCCTGTGTTTTCTGTAGAAACAAGACATACAACCTCGATTTCGGAAGTAGTTGAAGCTTGGAGAAACAAATATCAAGAGGGTGTTTACTCAATGAAAGACATCAACGGCATATTAACATACTGGGGAACAATTACAATTGATGGCGAGCAGAACTTTATCATAATAGTAGACAATAACGATCAATATACAGGCGAGGAAGTATCAAAACTTGCTGAAATTATAGAAATAGCTAGTGCTATGTGGAAGTTCACTCCAGAGAAAGACTCAAAAGCTGAAATCATAAAAGCCTTGAGAAGAAACAATAGAAGCTTAGCTTATACCTTAAATAAAGACGTTGGTCTTGATGAAAAAAATATTTTAAGTGTGTTTTATAGCAGGAATGTTGAAGTAGCAGACATGGAAGAGGCAGTAGTGGAATTTTCGAAAGAAGGATTCAACGTAATGTGGATTCAAGAAGAAAAGGACGCATACGGATTTATCATGTCAAAAGAGCGTGCAACAAAAAAACATAAGGAAGAAGAGCGAAAGCTATGTATCGAGTTTTATGGAACTCTAAAGCAAGACAGGAAGGCAAGAGTTTTCCATGTAACTGGAGTTGATGGTTTAGAGAGCGTAGCTGATGCATATCAAATAATAAACGAAACTAGTCATTTTGTAGAAAGTGTATACCCACACAAAAGGGTTTTCTCAAAATTTGAACTTAGTCTTGTAAGAAACTGTGTAGGAATGGAGATCCAAGGTTCATTAATTAAAAAAACATACTTGGATTTACTAACTCCATTAAAAGAATTAGGCAAGGTAAAGGAAAAACAATTACTAGAAACCCTAGAAACTTTTGTACTAGACTCGGGCTTAAATTCAAACAAGACAGCAGAAGCGATGGGTGTTCATGCAAACACAGTTCAATACAGACTTAGAAGAATTGATGACTTGTTAGGCGGTGAAATAACAGGAAACCGAATGGTTCCAAGTTTAACCATTGCTTTGGCACTTCGAAGACTAGAAAAAGATAGATAAATTATAGTTAATAATCGTTTATATTACAAAAATATAAAAGCATAATGTATACAAGTTTCAAATCCCTTGAAATGAATAGTATTTTAATGTATAGTAATGACGGTAAGCTGAAAAAGGAGGATTAATAGATGGACAAATTGGAAAAGCTTCGTTCCCTAAAAGCTGAAATTGCTTTAGGTGGTGGAGAAAAAAGAATAGAAGATCAGCATAAAAGAGGGAAATTAACAGCAAGAGAGAGAATTGAAATCCTATTTGATGAAGGTAGCTTTGTTGAAATGGATGCATTTGTTTCTCATAGAAGTACAAACTTTGATATGCCAAAAAAACATGCGCCAGGAGATGGTGTAGTAACAGGATACGGTAGAGTAGATGATAGACTAGTTTTTGCATTCTCACAAGACTTTACAGTAATTGGTGGATCACTTGGTGAATACCACGCAGAAAAAATTGTAAAGATACAAAAAATGGCACTTAAAATGGGTGCACCAATTGTATGTATGCAAGACTCAGGTGGTGCTAGAGTAGAAGAAGGCGTAAATGCATTATCAGGATATGGTAAAATTTTCTACAACAATACTATTTCTTCAGGGGTAATTCCTCAGATTTCTGTAATCATGGGACCTTGTGCAGGTGGTGCAGTTTATTCACCAGCTATCACAGACTTTATTTTCATGGTTGAAGGAACTAGCCAAATGTTCATTACAGGACCTCAAGTTATCAAAACTGTAACAGGTGAAGAAGTAACTGCTGAAGCCCTAGGTGGAGCTATGACTCACAATAGCATCAGCGGAAACGCACACTTTATGGGTAGAGATGATAAAGAAACACTAGAAATGGTAAAAGAGATTTTAAGCCTATTCCCATCAAATAATATGGAAACAGCTCCACAAACTCTTTGTACAGATGATGTAAATAGATTAATCCCAGAATTTGATGAAATTATTCCAGACAATCCAAACAAAGCATACGACATGTATGAAGTAATTAGAGGGATTGCTGATGATGGATACCTAATGGATGTAATGCCACATTATGCAAAAAACATGATTACATGTTTCATTAGATTAGACGGACAATCAGTTGGAGTTATCGCTAACCAACCTAAGGTTGGAGCAGGCTGTCTTGATATTGATGCTTCAGATAAGGCTGCTAGATTTATCAGAAGATGTGACGCATTTAATATTCCACTACTTACTATTGAGGACGTTCCAGGATTCCTACCAGGAACAGGCCAAGAATATGGCGGAATTATTAGACATGGTGCGAAAATGCTTTATGCATACTGTGAAGCAACAGTTCCAAAGATCACTCTAGTTCTAAGAAAAGCATATGGTGGTGCATATATCGGAATGTGTAATAAAGAACTAGGTGCAGACTTAGTACTAGCTTGGCCAACTGCACAAATTGCAGTAATGGGAGCGTCAGGCGCGGCTAACATTATTTCATCAGTTAGAAAAGAAATAAAAGAGTCGGATGATCCAATTGCTAAAACACAAGAAAAAATTGCTGAATACGAAGAAAAATTCAACAATCCATATAGGGCGGCTGAAATGGGTTATGTAGATGACATCATTGAACCTTCTCAATCAAGACAAATTGTTATTAATGGATTTGAAATGCTATCTTCTAAGAGAGAATCATTACCGGCTAAAAAGCACGGAAACATTCCACTATAGGAGGTACTAATATGAGTATGATGGAAATATTCGCTAATCCGGAGATGATGGATAGCCTGTCAACAGGAGAAAAACTACTTGGTGGACTAATTACAACGCTAATTGGTATGGGCGCTACATTTATAATCTTACTTCTTCTATGGGTAGTTATTATAGTAGTAACTAAGGCTATTGCAGCTACTGAGAAAAAGCCGGCAGCTCCAGAAGCACCAGCTCCAGTAGTGGTAGCACCAGCAGCTGAAGTAGAAGTGACTGACGATAGTGAACTTGTAGCAGTAATCACAGCAGCAATAGCAGCAGCTGAGGGTGGAAGTACAAGTAACCTAATTGTAAGAAGAATCAGCAGATCAGCAGGTAACAGAAATGCATGGAATAATGCAGGACTTTCTGAATGTATAGATAGTAGAAGATAATTTAGTAAGGAGATTACAGAGATGAAACAATATAACATAACAGTAAACGGTACAACATATACAGTAGATGTTGAAGAAGTAAAAGGCGCAGCTCCAGCAGCAGCACCTAGAGCGGCGGCTCCAGCTCCAGCTCCAGCAGCACCAAAGCCAGCAGCAGCACCTGCACCAGCAGCAGCTCCAGCACCAGGTGGCGCAAATAACGTAACTTCTCCAATGCCTGGAACAGTACTAGACGTATTAGTTGCTCCAGGACAAGCAGTAACAGAAGGACAAGTTCTATTAATTCTAGAAGCAATGAAGATGGAAAATGAAATCGTTGCACCAGCAGCAGGTACTGTAGCAGCTATCCCAGCAGCTAAAGGCGCTTCTGTAAACGCAGGTGACATTCTAGTTTCTCTTTCATAATTTGCAAAAATTAAAAAATAAGACTATAATATACAAAGCTAATACTTAGCTTTGTATATTTTCTTTTTAACTGGAATGTACAGTCTTAGTATAGGCAGGAAAATTGCAGTGAGGGTATATAAGCAAACTCAAAAAGGAGACAAAAATGCTATTAACTTTTGACGTGGGTAACACGAATGTGGTAGTTGGGGTTTTTGAAGGGGAGAAACTAATTCAAAACTGGAGATTTGGAACTGATCACAACAAAAGTGCGGATGAGTATGGAATGATTTTAAACCAGCTATTCGCATATGAAGGATTAAATATTGAAGATGTTGAAGATGTTATAATTTCAACTGTAGTGCCATCAATTCTGTTTTCGTTGCAACATGCATCTATGAAGTACTTTAAAAAAGTACCTTTGATTGTAGATGGAAACCTCAACACAGGACTTAAAATTGAGTATGACAACCCAGCACAGGTAGGAGCAGATAGAATAGTTAATGCGGTTGCTGCTAGGGCGAAATATGAAGGCGCATTAATTATAATAGACTTTGGTACTGCAACTACTCTTTGTGCAGTTACAGAGAAAGGAGAGTACCTAGGGGGAGCAATTTCTCCAGGGCTACTTATATCATCCCATGCACTATTTGAAAAAACTGCAAAACTACCTAAGGTAGAACTAGACACACCTGAAAGAACAATCTGTAGAGAAACTAGTGAAAGCATTAAAACAGGGGTTGTAATGGGCCATATGGGGGCGGTAGAGTTCCTTGTTAGAAACATGAAGGAAGAGATTAAGCAATTTATAGGAGAAGATACACCTATAAAAGTAATTGCTACAGGAGGAACTGCTACACTTATTGCAAATGGAGTCTGTTGTATTGACCATGTAGACAAGATGTTAACATTAGAGGGGCTAAGAATAATTCACTCGAAGAATAAAGACGCAGAGCGTAGAGTTGAAAACCCAAAATAGATATAAGAAATTTAACCAAAAGATGGCATGCACATGTGTGCCATCTTTTGATATATGAAAGAAAAATGGCACAAGTTGGGAAAGTCATTTCTTTTTTTCTAAAGAAAATCAGGGAAATGTGAAAAATATGTAAAGTTTTTTAGAAATAAACTCGGAATTAACTATACAAACAGGTAAAAAACTGATATAATTACACGTGTGACTAATAAAGAAATGTGAACTTTATTAGTTAAATGTGAAGAATAGAGTGATTTAGGAGGAAGAAATGAAGAAGAGGAGTAGGAGAAAGGTACTAGCAAGTATATTAATACTAGCCATGCTATTTGGTAGTATTCAGAGTGTATTTGCAACACCAGAACAAGTACCAGAAGAGACAGAATTTGTAACTAATTATTTTGATGCTAATGGGGACACAGATGAATTAAAGGCGATTGAAGCTTCATTAGAACGTTACGCGGGCTATGGAGAAGAAAAATCTTTTGATGAGGCAATGTTAGAACTAAACGGCCAACTGAGCGATGCAGATATTGCAGGACAAAAATCTGTTTATTTTGATGGAGAAACAGAAGAAGAAATAAAAGAAGCTAAGGAAAAGGGCATTGTAAAGATTACTATTGATGCAAAGGCTCAATTAGAAACAACTGAGCCAGTAGATGTAATGTTTGTAGTAGACCATTCAGGTACAATGAATAGCAACATAACACCGTCAACATATAATAACCTTTACTCTATGGGAGATACATCAGCATCGATGAACCCAAATCTCTTATATCGAACAGTGTATAAGATAACTGATGCTGAGGATAAAGTTTCATATGTAACTTACTACTTTAACCCGCATGAATTCCCAGAAGGAATTGTAAGTTGGAATTTTACATCTATGAAAAATTACATAGATAATAGTTTCTATAGATATATTAATGATGGAAGCAACAATATCGATGAAGAATTAGAAAATAAAATTAAAAATGCTAAAAGTGTTGATAACCAAGGTGACAATAAAGGATATGTATACCAAATGGAACTTTACAAATATGCTGATGGGGTAAATGAAAGTTCAAACCCAGGAAGAATTTTTGAAATAGATTCAGCAGACTACATATCAACAGCTCGCAAAGGATTTACTACAGAAGAAAATAGACTGGCGGAAGAAAAAGCTTTATATACTAAGCTAGATTCTCTAACTGAAACTAGTGATGTTCACACCACTAGCGCAACTGTTGCAGGGAATATTTACTCTTCTCCTTATGCTTTAAGTTCAGATGTTAATGATCATCCTGATTTAAGCGCAGATTCAGATATGATCTACGATAGACTATATATGACAAAATCTGTTACTATGCAATTGGCAGATAAATTAATGAGTCAAGGTTTAGGAAATAGAGTTGGAACATCAAATTTTGCTGGACAGGTAATGTCATCAGCTGAGTTAAATGAGTACAGTGAATTACCAGCAGCATTTTATGACACTGCGGGCTATAGAAACACTAACTGGAATGCTGGATTAACATATGCAAAGGAAGAATTTGAAAGAGTTAATGCAAGTAGCAGTGAAACTAGTAGAGAGCAATATGTAGTATTTATTTCTGATGGAAAGCCAACTACCGGTGGAACAGACGCGGAAAACAAGGCTTTAGTAGAAGACATGCAAGAGGCTGGAATAGAGGTAATTGCTCTAGGAATAAACCTAACAACAGCAGATTTTAATAAAATGAAGTCCTTAGGTGCTGACATATCTGAGAATGTTGATACAACTGATGAATTGCTTGCAGAGTTCCAAGGAATAGAAGCAAAGGTAACTACAACACCTTTAAGCCCAACAATCACGGATACAGTAGGAGAAGGATTTGACTTATTAATAGATGCGGACAATCCTTTAAGTTTAGAATGGAATGAAGACGGAGAGTACAAGTCAATTGATGTTACTAGTGTGCAAGACTTCAATAAATATGGTCTGACACTTAGTGCAGATGAAAAAACTATCATATGGGAGTCTTCGAAAGTAAATGGAGAAGGTACAGATACAGCTGTAAACGGAGCAAGAATAAGTTTTTATCAAAATTTTGATGAAAGTATCATAGATGATATTCATTTTGAAGAAGACACAACTAGAAAATATGATACAAATAATGGAAATGCAATAATTGGGGTTGATTTAGACCCGAATGAATCAGGGGCAGAAAAAGAGATTACTCTTGAAAATCCAGGAGCAATTAAAATAAGCGGACTGTCAACTATAACTCTAGAAAAAGGATCAAACCCTACTTCGGGAGATATAGTAGCGGCTGAAGAAACAATCTCGTACAGTTTAGTATTAAATAATGTTGGAAACATCAACGTTGAAGGCCTAGAAATCAAGGACTTTATTCCAGCAGGAACAGAGTATTTAGCAAATGGAGTAATTGGTTCGAACGGAACATATGATGCTAATGACAATAGCATAAGCTTTACTGAATTAGGTGTTTCAAGTAACTCAAGTTCAGAAGTACAAAGCTTTATTGTCAATGTGAATACAGATGAAGAAGGCTTTAGAATTGCAAATATAGCAACATTTGGAAAGGCAGGAGTTGAAGGCGCATTTAATGAAGACGGAAACCCAGTTTTAGAAAGTAATGAAGTGTTTCACATAACAGCAACAATTGATACACCACCAGTACCGCCAGCACCAGTGCCACCGACACCAATACCGCCAATAACAGTGCCACCGACACCAATAGCAGTAACGCCGCCTGCAGCAGTAGCAGTAGTACCACCTGCGGCAGCAGTAACAATACCGCCAGAGGCAACTCCTTTAGCAGATGGGCCAACAACTATTGAGGATGGGGAAATTCCACTAGCGCAAGGTTTGGGTGGAGCATGGTCGTTAATGGACCTAATATTAACAGTTATAACAGGCTTATTGGCAGTTTCATTATTAATTACGTACTTTAAACGTAAAAAAGAAGAGGAAGAAGAGTCTGTAGAAGTTAAGAGAAAAGGCTTGCTAAGACTATTAAGCGCAGTTCCGATGATAGGTGCGATAATACTATTTATTTTAACTCAAGATATGACATTACCAATGATTATAATTGATGAATGGACAATAGTATTTGCAGCGATAACCTTAGTACAAGTTGGTATTACAGTATTCTCTAAAAAATCAGTAGAAGAACAAGAGGAACTTACAGTATAAGTAAAAATAAATTTTAAGAAAAACTCTGAAGCGGCTCGCTGTGAGCCGCTTTGTGCTTTACAGCACATGTACGAATGAGTAATTTTTTAAAAAAATAAGTAAAAAAAGGGTAGACAAAAGAGTAACGATATGATACAATTACTCAAACGGTTGAAAAAAGGGTAAATTTTAAATACCGTTATCTGTATGTGATAAAATCAATATGAAGAAAAAGGAAGAGAGGAATATGTATAATGAAAAGTAAAACTTCAAAAAAAGTAGTATCATTATTGTTGATAGCATTACTTTTGATGGGGAACTTAGCACAGGTTTCAGCAACCGATGGGATAAGTAATTCGCCAGAAGAAGGGATTGCATATTTAGCAAAAGATGATCAAAATGCTATAATCAATAACGTAGTATTTGATGGAGAAGAAGAGTTTAATATCAACAAATACACTCCAGGAACAGAAACAAAAATTAATATGAAAGAACCATCGATAAGTGGATATGACTTTACCGAATGGACATCAGAAAACCCGAATGTTACTTTTGAAAAAGATAGTAATTCAGGATTAGTTACGATGATTGTAAGCGCTACAGCAACAGGAGAATTAAATGTTGCAGCAAATTACACTAAAATCGCAGCAAAAACATCTGATGAAGAGCCGGTAAGCAAGCAGTCAGCTCCAGCGCCTGAGAATGAATATGCAATAGCATATGACTATGCAGGTGGAACAGCGGCAGAAGGAGCAAGTCTTCCGACAGTAAATGGATATAAGGCTTCTCAAGGAGCTACAATTGAACTTCCACTACTAGATAAGGCAGATAACGTACACACAGGCTATACAGTAACTGCAGCAAGCGACAAGGTTACAGTAGATACAGATTCAGAAGGAAAAATTACCCTAACAATTCCTTCAGGAACAACAGGAAATGTTACAGTAACAGCAACTTTTGAAGCGGCAAAGGCTGATGAGGAGAAAGATAG
>CAYJFM010000035.1:0-22937 GCA_964369805.1 uncultured Oscillospiraceae bacterium | reverse complement strand
AAGCAATCCAGCAGAATACACTGTTGAATCTGAAGACATAACCCTTGCAGACCCAACAAAACTAGGTTATGGATTTGAAGGCTGGTATGATAACGCAGAGTTTACAGGAACAGCAGTAACAACAATTCCTGCAGGTTCTACAGAACCTAGAGCATACTATGCAAAATGGTCAGATGCAATTGACTATGATATTACATACGAATTAAATGGTGGAACAAATAATTCAAGTAACCCAGCAACATACAATGTTGAGTCAGAAGAAATAACCCTTGCTGATCCAAGTAGAGTAGGAGCGATATTTGAAGGTTGGTATGATAATGCAGAGTTTACAGGAGACGCAGTTACAACAATTCCTGCAGGATCAACAGAAAAGAGAACCTTCTATGCAAAATGGTCAATAGAGGATTATACTATTAGCTATGAATTAAATGGTGGAACAAATAGCGCAAGCAATCCAGCAGAATACACTGTTGAATCTGAAGACATAACACTTGCAGACCCAACCCTTGCAAATTACACTTTCAAGGGCTGGTATGATAATGCAGTATTTACAGGAGCAGCAGTAACAACAATTCCTAAAGGATCAACCGAAGACAAAACTTTGTATGCTAAATGGGAACCAACAGCATACAATATTAAGTATAACCTTGATGGAGGCACGAATAATAAAAATAATCCGTCAAGCTATACGGTTGAATCTGAAGAAATAATATTAGAAAAACCAAGTCGTGAGGGATATACCTTTGAAAATTGGTATGGGACCAATGAGTTTACAGGAGCTGCTATTACAACTATTCCTGAGGGTTCCGTAGGGGAGAAGAACTTGTATGCAAAATGGATAGCTAACGATAATGATATTGTTATTTATGCAAGCGATGGAACTATGATAGCTTCATACTCACTTCTTTCTGGAGAAAAAATAGAAGAACCTCCAACACCAACAAGAGCGGGGTATGTTTTTGCTGGGTGGTACTATAATGGTGAGAAATACAACTTTGACCAACCAGTGACGGGGAATGTAATCCTTACTGAAACTTGGGTAAAGGAGGTTGTGCCGACAACTGACAACAAAAATGAAAACTCTACAAATGGAGAATTGCCTAGTACAGGAGACCAGAATAATATTTGGATATATGGAGTTATAGCTATCTTTGCATTACTAACTTTCATTGGAACCATTATATATGTGAAGAGAAAAAACCACACAACATAATTAAAAAAATCAAATGAATAAAGGAAAACTAGCACCGAGAAATTGGTGCTAGTTTCGTAATGTAGAGAAGTCATTGTACCACTAAAATGTTCCTGTATAACTTACAAGGACTTTTTCTACTCTATTCCATTGACAGAAAGGCTAAAAAACTATAGACTTTCTTTATCATTACTGAAACGCTGACTTGAAAGAGGTCTAGCGTTTATATTTTGTATAGGAGAAAATATGGATATAATAAAAACAATATGTGAAGAGCTTAATGTAAAGCAGCTTCACGGAGAAAACATTGAAAAATTATTAGATGAAGGGAATACAATTCCGTTTATAGCAAGATATAGAAAAGAGCAAACTGGGTCGATGGACGATCAAGTGCTTAGAGACTTTTCTGATAGACTTGAATACCTAAGATCCCTTGCGAAGAGAAAAGAAGAAGTTCTAAAATCTATAGAAGAACAGGGGAAATTAACAACAGAGATTGAAAAAGATATTGAAGAAGCAATTACCTTATCAAAAGTTGAAGATATTTATAGACCTTTCAAGCCGAAAAGAACTACAAGAGCATCTATTGCAAAAGCAAAAGGACTTGAGCCTTTAGCGGAATACATTTTAAATCAATCTCTGATAGATAAGGATCCTTTTGAAAAAGCTTTAGAGTATACTTCAGATGAAATAAGCCAAGAAGATGCAATTGCAGGAGCGAAAGACATAATTGCAGAAGTGGTTTCAGATGACCCTAAAGTGAGGGAATCATTGAGAAGTACTATTGCAAAATCAGGAGAAATAAGCTGTACAAAAGCGAAAGAAGAAGACAGCGTCTATGCAGATTATTATGATTTTAGCCAGCCACTGAGCACACTGCCCGGACATAGAATACTAGCTCTAGACAGAGGAGAGAAAGAAGGCTACTTAAAGGTTTCACTAGGCTTAGAAAAAGAGAGGAGCTTAAAACTTATAGGGAAAGAATATATTACAGGGGATTCATTGTGCAAGGAACTAATAGAAGAGGCTATCGATGACTCTTATGATAGATTACTTTTTCCTTCAATGGAGAGAGAAACCAGAAGTATGCTAACAGAAAAAGCTGTTATAGCTGCTATCTCTGTGTTTTCAGAGAACCTAAAGAATTTACTACTTCAACCGCCAGTTGCTGGTAAGGTGACATTAGCAATAGACCCTGCTTTTAGAACAGGTTGTAAACTAGCTGTAGTAGACGAAATTGGACTTCCACTTACTACAGGGGTTATATATCCAACACCTCCACAAAGTAAGGTAGCCGAGGCAGAAAAAACTTTACTTGCAATGCTAAAAAAATATAATGTAGATATTATAGCAATTGGAAACGGAACTGCTTCAAGAGAGTCAGAGCAATTTACTGTTGGAGTAATAAGAAAGTTTAAAGAACTTACAAAAAAAGATCTGTCATATATTATTGTTAATGAGGCTGGTGCATCAGTATACTCAGCATCCAAGCTGGGTGCGAAAGAGTTCCCAGAACATGATGTATCCCTTAGATCGGCTATTTCAATTGCCAGAAGATTACAAGATCCATTAGCAGAACTTGTAAAAATAGATCCTAAATCAATTGGTGTAGGGCAGTATCAACATGATATGCCAAAGACTCAGCTAGAAAATGCCTTGGGAGGAGTTGTAGAAAGCTGCGTTAACTCAGTAGGGGTAAATCTCAATACTGCTTCACCATCTCTTTTATCCTATGTAGCAGGAATAACCAAAACAACAGCAGATAATGTAGTTGCCTATAGAGAAGAAAAAGGCAGATTCAAAAACAGAAAAGAACTACTGAAGGTTCCTAAACTAGGACCTAAAGCTTTTGAACAATGCGCAGGGTTTTTGAGGATAACAGATGGAGATATACTTGATAACACAGGGGTTCATCCAGAGTCATATATAGCAGCAAAGAGGTTACTGGAACTATGCGGCTACACCATGGAAGATGTTGCAAATGGCGAAATTGGAAATCTTCACAAAAAAATTGCAGAGATTGGTCCGGAGAAAGTAGCGAAGGAAATAGAAGTTGGATATGAGACTTTAAAGGATATAGTGCTAGAATTACTTAGACCAGGTAGAGATCCTCGTGAGGAATTGGAAAAGCCATTACTTAGAAGTGATGTATTAGAAATAACAGACCTATCTAAGGGTATGAGGCTTAAAGGAACTGTACGAAATGTAATCGATTTTGGTGCATTTATAGATATCGGAGTACATCATGATGGACTTGTTCATATTAGCCAAATTTCAAATAAATTCATTAAACACCCATCCGATGTTCTGAAAGTAGGGGATATTGTGGATGTAGAAGTGATAGATGTTGATGTGAAAAAAGGAAGAGTTGCCTTAACAATGAAGATAGAGAAATAAGGAAAAATTAATAGAACTCCCAAAGAGTTAGACTTGGCGCCTACCTTTTTGGGAGTTCTATATTTATGTTTACTATATGTAGGAAATGAGCAATTAAGAAGATTTAACTACCTTGTCTAATATAGACTTTAAGGAATTAAGAGAGCTTGATGCTGCAATCTCAACTTGCGCATTACATTTTTTCGCCTCGCAGTTGGCACAGTTAACCATCTTATGAGAAACTGTATTTGTAAACATAATAATCAGATCTGGGGAGCCGATTTTACTCTTCAGTTCGCCCTTCATTTTTGTAAAAACTTTACCTTTACAGCCGTATTCTTTACATGTATCAAGATATCTGCGTTCCATTCTTTCATTTCCACCAATTATTACTATACTCATAACATCCTCCCTTATAATTTTTAGCAATTTGTTACTGCGTATCCTGTGAATGAGTTAGTTAGATACGACTAACTTTGAACTAATAATACACCATTCCTCGTTATATGTCAAGGTATATTTAATATTTTAATAAGCAAAAGGCCTAAAAAAGGCCTAAAGAGGTAAAAGATAACAAAGACTAAGAAAGTGGAAGCTCATTAGAGAACTTGGCACACAGTGATAGAGAAATATGATACAATATTTCTTGGAGTGAGATTATTAGTAGGGAAGGGATATGAGTAATGTTAATAGGAAGTTACTTTTCAGGAACAGGCACCACTGAAAAAATAATAAAAGAAATGCTATGGGGAGCTAAAATGACAGACGGATTAAACAGTTGCGTTATTGAGGATTTTTCTTTACCTGAAAGAAGGGAAAGGCCCTTGATATTCAAAAATGAAGATTTGGTGTTTTTAGGAATCTTTGTTGTTGCGGGAAGGCTGCCTAACCTATTAATTAAATATCTAAGCACTATGGAGATAGCAGGAGCTAAAGTTGTTCCAGTTGTTCTTTTTGGAAATCGAGACTACCAAGATGCTTTGGCAGAACTTAGGGATATAATTGTTCAGCGAGGTGGTAAAGTCATAGGTGGAGCTGCTTTTATTGGTGAACATTCTTTTTCAGAGATTTTAGGCAAAGGCAGACCAGATGCTAAAGATTTGGAAACTGCCAAACACTTTGGTGAGATGATGGGAAGGAAATTTGCAAGAGGGATAGATGACTGTGAGCAACTAGAGGAAATGGGAAGTAGTTATCCATATTTTGGATACTATAAACCGAGGAAAGATGATGGAACACACATTGATATTAGAAAAGTTAAACCAGTTACATCAGAGGAATGTGTTGACTGTGGAATCTGCGTGCGCGGGTGCAGAATGGGGGCAATAGATAGGAATCCTAAAACGGTATCAGGTGTTTGCATTAAATGTTGTTTCTGTATTAAGAAATGTCCAATGAAGGCAAAAAAATTTACTGATGAGGGCTTTCTTTTTCACAAAAAGGATCTAGAAGAAAAATACGCAGACGAAAGAAAGAGTCCAGAAATTTTTTCTTAAAGTTAAATGCTGTAATTTGATTATAATAGGGGTGGCAAATATGAAACTAGAAGAAATAGGGAAAGTTGACTTAGGCAAATATCCGACAGAGCTTGAGGAATTAAAGAACCTAAATGAAAAATATAAAGAGAACTTAAGTGGTGGGAAAATTTTTATTAAGAGAGATGATATGGCTGGGCCAGCTCTTGGGGGAAATAAAACTAGAAAGCTTGAGTATCTGCTAAAAGATGCAATAGATAAAGGTTGCACAGCAGTAGTAACAGAAGGTGGCTTACAAACAAATCATGGAAGAACAACAGTGGCTGCTTGCATAAAACTAGGATTGAAACCTATACTGGTTCTATACGGAAAGAAACCAGAGTATTTGTCGGGCAATTTGGTTTTAGATGCGCTGATGGGTGCAGATATATTCTATATTGATAATATGGCAAAGCGAGAAGAGACTCTACAGAAAATAGCTGAAAAATATGCTGCTACGGGTGATAGAGTATATGAGATACCAATGGGAGGATCAAATGAAATAGGTGCCTTAGGTTACATGGATGCAGTTAGAGAAATCATAGCGCAAAGTGCTAAAGATGGGATAAAAGTAAACAATATTGTTTCAGCAAGTGGATCTATGGGCACATATGTAGGGTTGCTTATAGGGGCAAAGTACTATAAAACAGACTATAAGATCATAGGAGTACCAGTTATACCTGAATATACTACAGCGAAAGCTGTATTAGAGTATGCAAATCGAGTTATAGAGTTCTATGGTCTAAATATAGAAGTAGAAGAAAAAGATATACATATTATTAATGGGCCAGCAGACTTTCCTTTTGCAGGATTTGAGTATAACAAGCCAGATGAGATTACTAGAAAAGCTATTCTTGAAATGGCAACAACAGAAGCAATTATTTTAGACCCAACATATACAGGAAAAGGGTTTAGGGGTCTTCTTCATATGATTAGCGAAGGAGTAGAAATAAAGCCAGGGGACAACACAGTGTTTATTCATACAGGTGGAATTGCAGGTCTGCTTAGCAAAGAGCACACAGATGAGATGCAAAACCAAATTAGAGAGAACTGCAGCGAAGCAGAAATAAGTAAAGGAAAGATATAAATGCCAAACACAGAACACACTACGAAAAAAGCAGCAATACTAATGATGACCTCAGCTTTAATGTTTGCTATGATGCAAATTGTAATTGGGTTAACAGCAGATACTATCCCTGTGTTTGAGCAAGTCTTCTTTAGGAACTTAATAGCGGCGGGTGTGGCTTTGTTTTATATCAAGAAAGATAAGGTTAAGTTTTCTGGAGAGAAAAAGCACATTAAGTTTTTGTTACTGCGGTCCTTAGCAGGCTTTATAGGAATGTTAAGCCTTTTCTATGCAGCAGGTAATGGAGATCAAGGAGATATTTCTACAATTATGAATACCTCACCTTTTTTTACTATGTTGTTTGCTTGTGTATTTTTAAAAGATAAACTATATAGATATCAAATAGTAGCAATGATAATTGCCTTTATAGGAGCTTTGTTTGTTGCTGGGCCAGGACTTGATTCTGCCCTTCTACCTCTATTAGCAGCACTAGGAGGCGCGGTGTTTTCAGGAGTTGCATATACATTGATTAGCTTCTTGAAAGGGAAAGAGCATCCTTGGTTGATAATATTTGTATTTTCCCTTGTATCAACCCTAGGAACGGTTCCATTGATGGCGTTGGATTTTGTGCTACCTACTTTAGAAGATTTTATTTTATTGCTATTAATAGGCTTATTTGCTGCTGGTGGGCAATTGGCTCTTACATACTCATATACTCTAGCGCCAGCAACCAAAGTAAGTATATATAACTATTCGGGAATAGTGTTTTCAATGATACTGGCTTACTTTATTCTGGGACAAGTCCTTGGCGCAAATTCCTATATTGGAGGAGGCCTTGTAATTACTGGTGGAATAATTATGTTTATATATGGTAAAAAAGTTTCTAGTGAAGAGCAACGTGCAAAAGAAGCTGAAGAGGTGTTAAGTACAGATTTGAACTTATAGTTTGTAAGTGAAGCTAAACCAGTAAAGTAAATTTAGAAAAAACACTCAATTTACATGAAAAAATGATATAATTTTAATAGTAACTATTGCAATTTGTGCTAGATAATAAATGTAAATTATAACAGTGAAAAGGGGGGAGAGTATTGAAAAATATATTATACTTACTAATATCAGCCCTGATAGTAACGATGTTTACCGTTGGTATTAATCAAACCGCTTTTGCATATGGATTGGAGACACAAGAAACAATCTCAGGCAATACTTTAACTTCAGCAGAACAAGGCTTAATTAAAGGAAAAACTTTCGAAGTAGGATATGCAGCAGATCAAATTCCAATTCAATATGAAGATGAGGAAGGACAGCCAAGCGGAATTAGTGTTACTGTCCTTAATCATATTGCAAAGGAGCATGGATTTAAAGTAAATTACACACCTTATTATACAAACGACCCAAAAGAAAGTCATGAGGACTTTGATATTGTACTTTCTATGATATGCAAATATGGTCATACTGACGAAGTTTTTGATTCAACAGTTCCATATTCTAGTTTGCCGCTACTCTTATTATATAAGGATGGTGACACTAAAATAAGTGAAGAAACTGATGGGACTGGAAAAGCATATGGCGTAGTAGACTATATAAACACCGACAGTGTAGAAATAAAGGAATATTTAAAAGGAGCAAATTTAGTATATTATCAAGAATATGAGAGCTTAGTTAACGATTATGCTGAAGGGAATTTAGATGGTGCAGTAGTAACAACTATTGGCGGTGACTATGCATTAAAGTTTGATAATGAAAATTTTAGCCTTTCTGCGACACCATATAGTGTTGACATGAATTTTTATTTAAATAAAACTCTTGAAGAGGAGTATTTAGCAATTTTCAATAAGATGATTGAAAATATAGACTCAAAAGATATTAATGGAATTATAATTGAAGAAAGCTCAAGTTTTGAACCAAAATACACCTTAATAAAGATGCTAGACGACTATGGTTTATACTTAACGCTGGCGGCGCTAATTGCAGTTATTATACATGCAGCAACCGTTGTTAGGGGGAAAAAAGCCGTGATTGATGCTAGGAGTTTCGATAATATTACAAACTTACCAGTTCAAGAGTTATTTCATGAAAAAGTTGCAGAAAAACTAAAGACTGCAAAACCAAATGAATATGAGATGATTTCAATTGATATCGATAGGTTTAAAATAATTAATCAGTATTTTGGCTATGATAATGGAAATATGATTTTAGTTACTATAGGCAATATCCTGAAAGAAGAGCTAGGAGAAGAAGTACTTATTACGAGAACTAATGCAGACCACTTTGTTTTTTTTAGAAAAATAGGTAACAACATTAGTATGCAAGAACTAATTGAAGTAAAACTAATTCCTGCAATAAAGGAAATTGTAGGAGATCGGTATGACATTAAATTCTCTGTTGGAATAAGGGGGATTTCAAACACAGAAAGTTCGACAAAAATAATTCTCGATAGAGCCAATGTTGCCTGTATAATGGGAAAGAACACACATAATAATTCATATATTGAATTTACTAATGAAATGAAAGAAGCCTATGAGAATAGAACCTTAATAATAAATAAAATGCAAGCAGCGTTAGAAAATGAAGAATTTAAGGTAATGTATCAGCCAAAAATAGATTTGAATACATATAAAATTATTGGCGCAGAGGCGCTTGTTAGATGGGTTGAAGAAGATGGGGGTAAAATATTCCCAGATGAATTTATACCGATTTTTGAAACTAACGGCTTTATTGAGCAGCTAGATATATATATGTTGGATAAGGTGTGCACTTTTATTGCTGAAAACAACAAAGAAATTAAAATACCAAAGATTGCGGTAAATATGTCTGCTTGGACTGCAGGCGACCCTGACATTAGCAAAAAATATACTAATATTGTAAATCATTATAATATTGATCATGATAAAATTGAAATAGAAATAACAGAAAGCGCCATGGTTGATACAAATAATTATATAGAAAGCACTCTATCTGATTTAAGAAAAGATGGATTTTCAACGGCAATTGATGATTTTGGAACAGGGGTATCATCATTATATAGGTTGGGAAGTTTGGAAGTAGATGTTCTCAAATTTGATAAAGTGTTTTTGGATGAGCATTTAGACTCAAAGAAAAAGCAAAAAATTTTCATTGGCGCAATAGACATTGCAAAGGCTTTAAATCTAGAAGTGCTAGCTGAAGGGGTAGAAACTGTAGAGCAAGTAGAGTTCCTAAAAGCAAATGGATGCATGAAGGTTCAAGGGTATTTATTTGAAAAGCCAGTTGATGGTGAAAGATTCTTAGAATTACTTAAAAAAGATGAGCCATATAAAATTTAATTAAGTATAGCATAGCGCACCCCCCCAAGGCTAGATGAAAGCTTTGGGGGCTTATTTTTAACAAAAGGAGTTAAGGATGATAAAAATTGTTCATACGTCAGATCTTCATATTGGAAAAAGGGTGAATGGGTTTTCAATGATTGAAGATCAAAAATATATATTAAATGAAATCCTGAGAATTATTAGGGAAGAAAGGCCTTCGGCTTTAATTATTGCTGGTGATGTATATGATAAATCAGTTCCAACTGCTGAGGCGGTAGGGCTATTTGATAGTTTTGTAGAGGAGCTAGCCTTAGAAAATATAAAACTATATATGATAAGTGGTAACCATGATTCAGCTGAAAGGCTTTCCTTTGCAAATAAACTTTTAGACAGAACGGGGGTTCATGTTTCTCCAGTTTATGATGGGAAAATTAAATCCAACTGCTTGGAAGACCGTGTATACGTACACCTTCTTCCATTTATAAAACCTGCAAACGTGAGAAGGTTTTTTCCTGAGCTAAATTTAGAAAGCTATACAGATGCAGTGAGTGCGGTGATTAATACTATTGATATAGATAAAAGCAAAATAAACATTTTAGTGACCCACCAATTTGTGACTGGAGGAACAACTAGTGAATCAGAAGAAATTTCTGTTGGGGGAGCGGATAATGTAGACCTTATAGTATTTGACAAATTTGACTATGTAGCATTGGGGCACCTACATGCTCCTCAGAAAGTTGGAAGAGAAACTATACGCTATTCTGGAACTCCATTAAAATACTCTTTTTCAGAAAGCACGCATAAAAAATCTCTAACAATAATTAATATAGAAGAGGCAAATGATATTGAGATATCCACTATACCACTAATACCAAGCGGGATTTAAGAGAAATAAGGGGAGGCTATATGGAGATAACAAAAAGAGAATACTATGAAGGAACTAGGACAGATGACTATTTGCATATAACATTAACTGACGAAGAAGACATATTTGACTGTTTATCAAAATTGCGAGTAATTTATCCTAATTTAATGAAACTTGATTATGATAATAGTAGAACCCAAAAGGGCATTATTATTGATGGGGAAAGAGAAGTAGAAGAAAAAAAACCATTAGAGCTATTTGAAAGCTTTTATGAAATGCAAAATAATAAGCCATTAAGTCCAGAACAAGGAAAAGTTATAAGAGATTTAATCGAAGAAATTTGGGAGGGAAGCAATGAAACCAACTAAATTAGTAATGTCAGCCTTTGGCCCTTATGCAAAATTAACAGAGATAAATCTAAATGAGTTAGGGAGCAATGGTTTATATCTAATTACAGGAGACACAGGCGCTGGGAAAACAACTATCTTTGATGCTATAACATATGCACTTTATGGTGGACCAAGTGGAGAGAACAGAGATGCATCCATGTTTAGAAGTAAGTATGCTGAAGATAGCACAGTTACCTTTGTTGAGCTTGAATTTGAATATAAAAACAAAAGCTATAGAGTAAAAAGGATTCCAAGATATGAAAGAAGAAAAACCAAAGGGGAAGGCACAACTACACAGATGCCTTTAGCAGAACTTTACCTTCCTGATGATAGAGTCATTACAAAGGTAAGTGAAGTTACAGAAGAAATAAAACAGATTATTGGAATTGATAGAAACCAATTTTCACAGATTGCAATGATAGCTCAAGGTGAATTTCTGAAACTTTTATTGTCAACAACAGAGGAAAGAAAAGAAGTCTTTAGAAAAATATTTCATACTCAATATTTTGAGAGACTTCAAAGAGAAGTAAAGGCAAAGGCGCTAACTAGCTACAAGGAGTGTGAATTAATAAGAGATAGCTTAGATCAGTATGTGAATGATATTTCACTGCCAGAGAAATATGAACAAGAAGAGATTATAATTAAGGGATTACATATTGAAGAAGTTCTTGATAAAGTTGAAGCGCTAATAGCAGAGGATAAAGATTTTAAAGAGGCATTAGAAGCAAAGGCTTTTAGGTACGAAGATAAGCTTGACAGGTTAAAGAAGGAAATTAGCAAGGCAGAAGAAGCTGAAAAGCTTAAAACCTCTTTGGAAGATACAAAAAAACAACTAGCAGAAAAAGAAGAGAATATAGGCAAGCTAAATAATGACATAGAAAAGAAAAAAGAAAGAGAACCAGAAAAAGAGAGCCTGAGTAGAGAAATAGTGCTGATTTCTAGCCAGTTAACCAAATATGCAGCCTTAAAAACTGAAGAAGATGAGTATTCAGTTATTTTAACCAATAAAGAGGCTTTAGATAAAAGGATTGAAGAGGAAAAGAGAATTCTGAATGAGTTAGAGCAACAAGAAAAAGTTTGTAGAGAAGAAATTGATAAGTTTCAAAATTCAAGAATAGAACTTAATTTAGCTATGACTAAACATGCAAAAATAGAAGAAAGGGTGCTAGAAATACTCCATTTGCAAAATGTTTATAATATGATGGGGGCTGAAAAAAAAGATTTAGATAAAGCAAAAGAGCTATATAAAAAAAACAGCGAGATTGCCCATAAGCTAAAAGCCGAATATGATAACATGAGCCTACGATACCTTAATGAACAAGCAGGAATATTAGCCTTAAATTTGAAAGAAGGAAGCCCGTGTCCAGTATGCGGATCAATAGAACACCCTATGCCAACAAAACCCTCTTCTGCTGCACCATCAAAAGAACAAGTTGAAAAAGCTAAGAAAAAATCAGAAGAGCAAACCGTGGAAGTAGAAAGAACCAGCGAAATGGCAGGCAAATTAAGGGGTAACCTTGACACAAAAATTGAAAATTTTATTATGAATTACAATAAAGTATTTGCTTACAATATAAAAACTATTGATAAAGAATGCACTGAAAATCTAGCAAAATTCAATTTGGAAGCAAATCAAGATAAGATGGATATTGAAAAGCTAATAAGCAATTTTGAAAAAGAGGTGAAAAGGTTTGACGAGGTGAAGGTAGAGCTGCCCACTATAGAAAAATCAATTTCCGACCTGAAAAAGGAATTAGAGGTAAAAATAAAAAAAGAGTCCATGCTAGCTGGTGATGCAAAGGAAAAAAGAAACCACATTGAAAGATTAAAAAAAGAGTTAACCTATGAAACAATAGTAAAGGCAGAAGAAGAGATTGCGTTTAGAGAAAAAATAATATCTGAAATTAAAGAATCCATTATAGAGGCAGAACGCAACCTAACATTAGAAAAAAATGCAATAGAAGGAGTAAAAGGCGAGATTTTAAGCTTAAATAGGCAGTTATCTAATACAGAAGAAATCCCTAAAAAGGAGCT
This sequence comes from uncultured Oscillospiraceae bacterium, assembly GCA_964369805.1. Classification (GTDB taxonomy): domain Bacteria; phylum Bacillota; class Clostridia; order Peptostreptococcales; family Anaerovoracaceae; genus CAYJHC01. Next base: position 10,214 of record CAYJFM010000035.1, on the reverse strand, counting down.
AGTTTGTGAAAAAAATGAAATAGAAGTAAGCTTGAAGGAAATCAAAGAAAATATTAATCAAGTTAGAGTTAGAGTGGAAATCAATAAAGGGATTTTAATAAACATAAAAGATAGGAGTAAAAGAATAATTGCAGAAGAAAAAAGGCTACAAATTTTTAGAAGTCTATCGGACACAGCAAACGGAGAAATACCAGGTAAAGAAAAAATAAAGCTAGAAACCTATATTCAAATGACATATTTTGATAAAATACTAGGGAGAGCAAATACCAGATTTATGTTAATGACTGGAGGACAGTACGAGCTGAAAAGGAAGAAAGATGCTGGCAACAATAAAAGCCAAACTGGGCTTGAACTGGATGTAATAGATCATTATAACGGTAGTGAAAGAAGTGTAAAAACTCTTTCAGGAGGAGAAGCGTTCAAAGCATCACTTTCTTTGGCACTAGGACTTTCAGAAGAGGTACAGGCGTCTGCTGGAGGAATACAGCTAGACACAATGTTTGTGGATGAAGGATTTGGATCTTTAGATGAGGAATCTTTAGGGCAAGCAATAAGAACTCTAATAGAGCTGGGGAGTAATGATAAGTTAGTAGGGATAATATCTCATGTCGCAGAACTTAAAGAAAAAATTGATAAGCAAATAATAGTTACAAAAGAAAAGTCGGGCGGGAGCAGAATAGAGATTATCTCTTCATAGTCGCGCACATAGTAGAAAATCATCTCAAAATAATGATTAATTTAACAAAGAAGGAGCTTTAATATATGCTAACCGTAATTGAATTACTAACACAAAAATCACTTAAAACTTTAAGACTTGTAACCAACAAGGAGGGGCTTGCTAATAGGGTTGTAGGAATTGGAATATACGAATGGGAAAATCCAGAGGAAATTAAAAAAACTTTTGCTAAGGGAGAGTTTGTTACAACTACATTATCTAATGTAAAAAATGATGAAAAACAATTAAAAGAGATATTGATAGCTTTGATTGACGTACAAGTTTCGGCTATAGCAATAAAAGAAGTTTATTTTACTACTCTACCGGAAGAAATCCTTGAATACGCAAATGCGAAAAAGGTTCCTGTTTTTTTCTATAAAGATACCTTTATGGATGATATTCTTTTTGATATAAAATACGCATTGAATCATTTTGATAGAAATGATTTTCTACGAAAAAAAATCAAAGAACTACTAGAAACGAAAAACAAAGAAAAAGAAGAAGAAATATGCACAGAACTTAGCCTTTATATTAACAGGAATTACTACTGCGCCTTCATAAAATTCAAAGAAGGGCATAAAAATAAAGAAACACTTCATGAGCTTCCAGGCATAGTTATAGAATGTGCGTTGTGCAGCATTTGGATTACTGGAGAAAAAGGTGCTTTTAATATACGAGAATGCAATGCTGGCTTTAGTACATATAAAGAAGAAGTTTCTGACTTAAAAGCTGCATTAGTTGAAGCAAGAAACAGCATGATTATAGCTGTAATCGATAATGATAAAGAGCTTTCATACAGTGATTTTAAGCTAGACAGAGTGCTAGTAGCTCTAAATAAAAATACTGAACTTAGAGAGTTTTATAACAATTTCAATAAAAAAATAGTTAGCTACGACTTAAATCATGGATCTAACCTAGAAGAAACATTGATTACTTACATTAAGGCAGGAGGTGATACAGGCCTTACTGCTAAACTTATGCACCAGCATACCAATACTATTAGGTATAGAATTACTAAAATAAAGTGTGTACTTGAAATTGAGGAAGATGTTGATAGTTATATACAAATGTACTTTTATGTAAGAACTCATCAAATTCTTCAAGAAGTGGAAAAAGAGTGGATTTAGAAAATACAAGCATAGAGATATGCTTGTTTTTTTGTAGAAAAAACAACGAAAATAGGATTATATTAGTGCTTTATACACTTGTAAGACATCCAAGCAAGTTATATAGTATATGCAATTAAGAAATATTAAGAGAAGGGGGGGGGCAAGATGGATAGAATAATATACAATGGGAAAGTTTGCACTATGGATGAAGGAAGGCCTGTAGCATCAGTGATAGCAATTAAAGATGGAAAGATTGAAAAAATTGGTGGAGAGGAGATTTTAGAACTAGCATCTAAAGAAACAGAGCTTGTAAATAGGGAAGGGAAGTTTATTACTCCAGGGATTATTGATTCTCATGTACACTTACTAAAGGGCGGCCTTGGACTAAATTATGTAGATCTAACTAAATGCACAACAATAAACGAAATAATTGAAAAATCTAAGGAATATATCAGTAGGGAGAAACCACCAGAAGGCACATGGATACTAGGTAGAGGATGGAATCAATATAATTTGGAGGAGAAAAGGTTTCTTATGGTTGGTGCCAATAGTTGCTATTATATACGCAATAACTGGAATTGCCGTATGGCATGAAACCCCAGAAGAAATGGAGGCAGCTGCTGCATCAGATCGGAAACAAGAAGAAATTTAGAAAATTTGAGAATTAATCACAGGTGCAAAATTAATTAGAAATTTGCTAAAGTAAATTTCTAATTAATTTTATATGGTATAATGTAACGAATCCTCTAGGATAATATAGAAAATTACAAATATTAAGGACACATGTAGGTAAATTATATAAAAAAGGAATCACAATATTAGCATAAATAATTGAGGTATTAAAATGAAAGAAATCAAAATAGCATTTTTGGGATTTGGAAACTCTGGAAAAGCACTTAGCAAAATGATAGAAAAAAGCAAGAAAAGAATGCTTGGAGAGTATGGAATCACTCTAAAAACTGTGGCTATAACCACTGGGAGTAGGGGCAATCTTGTTTGCGAAGAAGGAATAGATTTAATTGAAGCATGTACTCAACTTGAGGCTTTGGGGGAATTCCCTGAAAGCAGAGAAGACTATAGCGATATGAATTCTTTTGAAGTGGCAAAACAGGTGGAGTATGACATATTAATTGAAATAACGCCGTTAGAAATACACTCTGGAATGCCAGCTATTGATCACATTAAGCTAGCTTTAAATAGGGGAAAAGACGTAGTAACTGCTAACAAAGGCCCAGTAGCTTGGGCGTACAAAGAATTAAAAGAACTAGCAGAAAGCAAGAAATGTAAATTTTACTTTGAAACCGCTGTTATGGATGGGACTCCCATATTTAATCTAGTAGACAATAACTTAAGACTCTGTAAAGTGTTAGAGGTTAGTGGGATTTTAAATAGTACAACAAATTTTATTTTGGAAGAGCTTGCAGCAAGACGACCTTATGCTGAAATTATGAAAGAAGGTAAAGCAAGAGGTTTTATTGAAGCTGATCCTGCCATGGACATAGAGGGCTTTGATGCAGCAGCTAAAACAGCAGCGCTTTTAAATGTATTAATGGATGCTAATATAAACCCTTCAAACATTATACGCAAAGGAATTGAGGACATAACGGAAAAAGACATAAGTGATGCTGATAGCCGCGGAAATAAAATAAAGTTGATTTGTAAAGGGACAATTGAAGATGGGAACGTGATTGGAAAAGTCGAGCCTACAGAAATCCCCAAAAGTCACATTCTCGCAAACGTTGATGGTACATCATCTATAGTTACGATAAAAACAGATTTAATGGGAACTATTTCTATCATTGAAACAGATCCAGAGATAGAGCAAACAGCTTATGGATTACTAAGTGACATCTTAAGAGTAGTTAAAGAAAAATAAAAACAGTAAAAATATTTTCAAGAAAAATAATGAAAAAAGATTTTAGGAAAGTGGAATTGCAAATGCAATTCTGCTTTTTTATATGGTAGAATAAAATAAACTAAAAAAGTATTGAACTCGGCAGAAAAATAGGGTGTGCGTAATAAGGAGATGGAAATGGGAATAGTCTTTTGGTATATGTGCGTAGTAGTTGGAGGGTATTTTATTGGCTCTTTTATTAAAAAAAGCAATATTAAAAAATTGAAATGGCTTGGACCAGTGCAAATGTGCTTTATTGTAATGTTACTTATAGTGATGGGAATAAGGCTTGGTGCAAACCCAGAAGTTATAGACGGATTAGGAGGGATTGGTGTTATAGGAATTATTACTTCACTTTTTGCAATAGCAGGGAGTGTGATGGCAGTTTTTTTAACCAGAAAACTAATGGGAATAAACGATAAAGGGGAGAAGAAGGTTGAGTAAGGTTATTATTGTGTCGGTAGGGATAGGAATATTAGTAGGAAATTATTTTGTCCCAGAATATTTACTTGAGTATACGGATACTTTGTTAATTGTAGGGCTGTCCATAATGCTACTAATTGTAGGTATAGAGCTAGGTATGGAGGGGACGGTAGTATCCAATTTTAAAAAAATAGGTGTAAGGGTCATTGCCTTCCCTATTGCTTCAATTGTAGGGACGTTAGCAGGAGTGGCAGTTACTTCTATATTCTTACCAATTAGTCTAAAAGACAGTTTCCTTGTAGGTTCAGGCTTTGGTTGGTATACGCTAGCTCCTGCAATGATAAGTAGTTACTCTGAATATGTGAGTGCGATTTCATTTATGCATAATGTTGGCAGAGAGGTAATCGGGTTAATTTTAATCCCAATTATTGCAAAAAGAATTGGCTTCATTGAAGCGGCAGCAGGGCCTGGCGCGGGATCTATGGATTTAGCACTGCCGGTTATTGAGAAGGGCACTAGTCCGAATATTACTGTGTACGCTTTTGTAATTGGGGTTGTATTATCGGCGGTAGTACCATTTGCAGTACAATTCTTTATGATGATTTAAATGTGGGTGAATAAAATGAAATTAGGACTTTTTGAAATTGGCAAAATAAAAAAAGCAGAAATTGACTTGGAGGGTATAACTGTAGTTTGTGGAGAAACTGCAGAGGCTAAGTTGAGCATTAGCAAAGCTTTATTTGCAGTGGTGAATGGGTGCTATGATTTAAAGGAGAGGGTTGAAAAGGAAATAATCGAGGGTACAGAGATGTACCTTAAGAGGATGTATGTTTTGGCAGATGTGGAATTTGATTATGCAAAGCACATAGCCCCACTTAAGGAGGAGATACTAGGGCTCTTAGAATTGACCGAGGGGGAGTTGCTAACAGAAGAAAGTGAAATAGACAATTTACAAACTGAGCAATTAAGCCACGATAGAGTTGAAAATGAAATTTCAATCAGAGAAGAAAAAGCATTTAATAATGCAAACAGAACTGAAATTATAGATGAAATCTCTGATAGCACTACTACAAATGATGAAGGAACTGAAAAAGTAGCCAAGGAAAGAAAAGGTTTCTTCAAAAGGAAAAAAGGGAAACATGCTATTGTAAAAGAAGAGGTTTCAGATAAAGAAAATTCTGCAGTAGTTCCTGTACGTGAAAAATCTATTCTTGAAAAAAAACTGATTAGGTTGATTAATGAACAAAATATCAGAGAAGGCTTTGAGGTAAGGGAGAAAGAATTAGAGTTAACTGCTATGAAGATCGAGGGTTACCTTAAGGGGTCGGAGCAGAAAATGACAAATTCTGTGCTTGAACTGGCATTTAAATTGGAATTTGGAGAGAGAATAAACTCAAGGAAATCGGATGATAGTGAAGGACATGTGCTTCTAGGTTATAATAAAGAATATTTCGGTGTGAAATTTGTTGGTAATAGAATTAAAGAAATAACCGTGTTACCTGAAATAAAAAATAAGGTAATGTATATATCCAGCCCTTTTATGCTTGAAAACATAAAAGAGGTGCCCCAAGTGTTGTCTCAAGACCATTATAGCTATTTTTATGGGAAACTTAAACAGGCTCTTACCAACGACGTGGTAGAAGACAGAAGGATAGATGAGAAAAGTGTTGGGGAAAAAGAGATTATGAAATTATTAGATAAACTCTGTCCTGGTGAATTAACTTTGAACAATGAGAATGAAATAGTATACTTTGATAAAACGCATAAAAAGGAATTATCAATAAGAGAAATAGCCCCGAATATAAAAATGATAGGGATAATAAGAGCGCTATTTGAAAAAAATATAATAGAAGAGTGTGGAACTTTGATTATCGATGAACCTGAAAACTTTATGCACCCTAAAGAGCAAGTACAATATGCAAAGATGCTTATATTAGCTAATAGGATTTATGATTTTAAATTGCTTATAAATACTAATAGTATATATATTATCAGAGCAGTAGAAAAATTTGCAAGTGAATTTAAAACAGAAAAAAGACTGAAATTTTATTTGGAAGAAAGGAAAGACGGTGAAGTAGTAATGAGAGAGGTTACAGGAAGTGTTAACAAAGTATACGAAGAGTTACATGCTCCTATAGAATCTTTATAGATTTTTTGGAGGACGGGGGACTTTCAAGAAGTTTTGCATATTCGCTCTTCTGCTTTTTACTTTTCTGCCCATGTTTACCTTTTCAGACCTATTTGTATCTACTTATTTTTCTTTATCTTCTTTACCAAAAATATAGTTTTAAATATCTAAGTTATCAAACGCTGGGCGCTTATTTAGCTTTTCAAGTTCTACGGCATTTTGTTCACGCAGTAAATCCATTTGCTTATTGGACATTTCTAGCATAAACCCTTATCTGTAGCTTGTCAATCGGTGCAAACTGTTGTAAAAGTTAGTAAAGTCTACTAAATTAGAAATCAAATGTTTTACAATTAGCAAGTACATAAGACCGTAAAACCTTCTCTAATATAATAAAATAGGGTACTACCGTAAAATCAGTGATACCCTGCCATTGTTTTTGTTATTTGTTTCTATTTTGGCGGAGGACACGGGACTTTCAAGATGCTTCGCATCTTCGTTCTTCGGCTCCTCTCTCAGTTGCCTCGAACCGCTCACTACTCAAAAGCCTACTAGGCTTTTTCCTTTACGCTCGCGCCCTTTCGGGTTCGAGTCCCCATTCCTTTTTTATTCTATTTTGGCGGAGGACACGGGACTTTCAAGATGCTTCGCATCTTCGTTCTTCGGCTCCTCTCTCAGTTGCCTCGAACCGCTCACTACTCAAAAGCCTACTAGGCTTTTTCCTTTACGCTCGCGCCCTTTCGGGTTCGAGTCCCCATTCCTTTTTTTTTCTGTTTTGGCGGAGGACACGGGACTCGAACCCGCGGGGCTGTTATGCCTTACTTGATTTCCAATCAAGCTCCTTAGCCACTCGGTCAATCCTCCATGCTATTATAAAGTATCATATTATTGCTATTTAGGCAAGGGGAAATTAAGAAAAGGATGTGATCATAATTACAATCACATCCTTCTCTTTGTTCTTACTATTTCCCGGATAGTAAGAGGTCAAAGTGCTTTGAAAACTTAACTGGTCCTTTGGGCAAAATTAATGAGGGCTTTAATGGTTTTACCAAGAATTTATTCACAGGGAGCTTTGTGAGAGGCTCGAGTTCATACTCCTTTGCTGGTACATAGTCAAATCTGTTGAAAAAGTCGTGTGTCCCTATAATAATAGAAAACTTGTAACCCAATTCTACTGCAATTTTGTTAGCTTCATTAAGAAGTTTACTCCCGACCCCCTTATTTTGAAACTCAGGTAGTACTGCTAAGGTAGCAAGTACTAATTCAGACTGAGATGAAATAATAACTTTTGAATAAAGTAGGAATCCAATAATTTCTCCTTGATGCTTTGCTGCTAAATTTAACTTAGGTACGAATGGCCCGGACTGGTATAAGTTAGAAATCAAAGAAATTTCTTCACCTGTTTGAGGACTAGAGTTTGCAAAAGCGCGAGATATTACTTGTTTAATCTCAGGAATATCTGACACTTGTGCTTGCTCAATGACAATGTCTATCATTTTCATATAACCATCCTATAAATTTACACATTATAACTTATTCCTAATATAATAACACAAATCGATGACAATATCATGAAAAATATCCAAATTATACATTATAGAACAATAAACTACACTACATTTTTTTCAATGAAGAGAATAGAACTGTGTTTTGAACCAAAATGCAGCACGGCGAATATACTTATGGTAGTAGCAATTGTGAACAGGAGTACGATTGCTATCTGATATAGAATAGCAGTTTCAGCTGATGAACCAGCTAAAATTTGTCCTGTCATCATTCCTGGTAGAGAAATAATACCCATTCCCATCATTGAATTGATGGTTGGAAGCAAGGCAACCTCTAAGGAAGAGACAATTATCGGAAGGTTTATTTTCTTTTCCTCTACTCCTAAGTTAGTAAGTGTAATAATTTTCAGCCTCTCCTTAAGAAGAGATTGTCTATAGCTTTTTATAGATAATGAAACGCCAGTCATTATATTACCAATTATCATACCACTTAGAGGGATTGTATATTGAGGATTGAAAACATTTGCTCCTACAATAATTCCCACGAAAAATGCCACAAAAAAAACTCCAAATAGAGATATGAATATTACTACTGAAACTTTCCATCTCTTTGAAAGGCCTTTATTTCTAGAAAAAACCATAAAAATTGAAAAAATGGTCATAACTACAACATAAATAATGGTAAACCATGGATTAGGATTACCTAGGATATATGTTAGAATAAACCCAGCAAGAGCTAACTGAATTGTCATTCTTATACTACCGATTAGTAGTAGTTTCGATTGACCTACTTTAAAGTGCTTTAAAACTATAGCCATAATTAATATGAGAGCATATAAGATTGAAAGCTGAAGTATATTAATGCTAATCATTGATTGTTACATCCTCCTTACATGTGGGGTTTAAATTTAAAACTCTATCTCCAAAATCAGAAGAATGTGATAAATTATGTGAAATTATTATTTTTGTTGAAGATAAACTTTGCAAATTCGCAAAGATACTCCTGGAAGTTTGATCATCTAAAGCACTAGTAGGTTCATCAAGTAATAACAGATCAGGTTGGAAGGAAAGGAAAATGGCCAAGGCTACTCTTTGTTTTTCTCCTCCAGACATTATAGTGCAGTCGGTGTCTATATGAATATCTAATTTTACAAAATCAAGCCAGTGGCAAATAATGGTATCTTCTGGGGGCACTAAATTTCTTAACTCATAGAATAATTGAAAGTTTTCCTTGACTGTGCTATCAAATAAAAATATGTCCTGCCCAAATAAGGTGACATTGCGCCTGTATAAAGTCATATCTAAAGTGCTTATGTTTTCACCTCTGTAAAAAATATCGCCACTGCTACTGTGGTTGATTCCATTTAAAAGCTTAAGTAAGGAACTTTTACCGCAGCCACTATCACCTATAAGGAATATACATTCACCTTCTTCAACTTTAAAGTCGGGATATTTTATATTGTTTAAAAAACTTAAATTCTTCCATCTTAGCATTATACTGTGTCCTCCTAAAACTTGACTTAGAAAAATAAAATTGATATTATGAAGTAAGTCGAAAATCAATATCGAATTTCGATATTAATAATATAGCATGGAGGGAATTAAAATGCAAGAGCCATTACTAAGAAAGTTGTTTTTAGCTTTTATTGAAGTGCATATATTGCATCATGCAAAAGAAGAGCCTATTTTTGGGAGTTGGATGAAAGCTGAATTAGAAAGCCATGGTTACGAAATAAGTGCAGGTACACTATATCCGATTTTTCATAACATGGAGAAAAACGGATATTTGCTATCAAAAAATATAACAGTAAAAGGAAAGGTAAGAAAGTATTACACAACTACACCTAAAGGTGAAGAGGTCCTACAAGCGGCTTATGGAAAAATCAACGAACTAAAAACAGAAATGTAGAAAGAAAATTAAATGCATGTATAACTTTGAAATAGATTGAATAATTGGACTTTACATTTAACACTGGAAAGAACAGTAAAAACTGGTTTATACCGAATACCAATATAATATTAAAGGAAAACAAAATGAAAAAAGTGAAAAAAATAGTAATAATTATAGGAATTCTTATTGTTATACTCGCATTAGTATTGTGGTTTTTCTCTGAAAATATTGCTCTAGGATTAGCAGTAAGCAGTATTTTAGGCTTAAAACTTTATGTAGAATTAAGATGCGGCCCCAAAAAAGATGTTGACAAAAAACTATAATCAAAATCTCAAAAACCAGTTGACAGTGAAAAGGGGATGTGGTATTCTATGGTTCGTGTGCTAAACAGCATGCAGAAAATTACCACGGAATGTGCTAGACAGCATATGAGGTAGACTAAGAATTTAAGCATAATATTGAAAGTGAATAGCAGCAAAGTATAAACAAAAATATTTAAAAAACTTTCAAAAACCTGTTGACAGAGAAGTAGATACGTGGTAGTATATAAAA
>CAYJFM010000034.1:0-23485 GCA_964369805.1 uncultured Oscillospiraceae bacterium | reverse complement strand
TGTTATTGCTAATACTATTGCTGTAATCCGCCTTTTTTTCATCAATTTGCTCCTTTTCTTTCATTCTTCTAATACACCTTTTAACAGTAAAATAACCCTTTAATAAAAGTTTTTCCTTCTCTACTTCATACCCCTGCATAAGATAAGGTATTTCATTATTTAATTGTTTAATTACTTATTAGAATTCACATTATAATATAGATATATTTTTTTATACGTTTCTGTTGCTCTTCTACTTTCAACAGATTATAGTTAATTATACCATTTGTGCATTTCATTTCAATAGGATTTTAGCAAAAAAATGTTATTTTATCACAATAATATCACTTTTTACACAAACATGGTGAATTCGTGCAAAAAAAATTAGTACTAATTCATTATTTCTTTTCACTACATTGCCTATTTTATTATTTAAGCCAATTTTTAAAGTGCTTTCCTATTGAATTATTAAATCAAATATGTATAATAAGATAATTTTGATATTTGTTTATTGCAAACCTCTCATACTTCTCATATTATTTTACTTCATTGGAGGTTAGCTTTCTAAGTTGAACTTACTTTGTTTGTTATTCTGCCTAAAGTAATACTCTCATATTTCCCCAAAATAACATTCAAATTATAGTTGTTTTTTATTGCTGAAAGTTATTATTTTAATTAAAGGAGGTAAATTATGATTTTCGAAATGCCGGCAGTAACTTTTTTTGCTATTTTAAGTTGGCCTGTCATTTTCACTGTAGCAGCCTTTGTTGTATACAACAGGATGGCTAAACAGGATGCCCTCATCGATGACAGTGAGTATGAGCCAAAATCTGAAAAAGGGGGTGAGTCCAAATGAGTATAGAAATTGTTGTTTTGTTTGTATACTTTGTAGGATTAATTGGAATGGGGCTTTTCTGGAAGAAAAAGTCTGCAAAATCTGAAGACTACATGCTTGGTGGTAGATCTATGGGGCCACTTGTAACAGCTCTTACCCTACAAACTACAGCTATGAGTGGTTACATGTTTATGGGAGGACCGGCTCTAGCTTATGCAGTTGGCTGGTTCGCATTGTTCTATGCGGTTGGAGATGCAGGAAGCGGTCTATTTAATGTAACAATTCTCGGTAGAAGAATGCGTAGGCTTTCCCAATTACTTGACTCTATTTCTCCTATTGAATATCTTGAAAAAAGATATGAGTCTACGGCAGTTAAAGTAATTGCTTGCGCTATTGCTATCTTTGGTCTTGGAGGCTATGTACTTGCTCAGTTTCTATCAGCAGGTAAAACTCTTCAAAGCCTTTTCGACTTCCCTTTTGCAGCTGGGCTAATAATTGGTGTAGCCGTAATAATGCTTTATACCTTCATTGGAGGATACTTTGCAGTTGCTTGGACTGATGTAATTCAAGGTTTCATTATGATAGGTGCACTTATTACTATATTAATACTTTCATTAGTAGAACTTGGTGGCCTTGGCGGACTAAATGCTCAACTAGGCAGCATTGATGAAACATACCTTTCAGTATGGGGTAAAGATTTGCAATACGAAAATGCCTACGGTATTATCATTGGGGCAATCCTTATCTATCTAATTGGTTATATGGGTCTCCCTCACTGTGTCAATAAGCACATGGCTATGGGAAGCCCAAAAGTTGCCAAAACAACGGTAGTGTACGCAACAATATGGACTCAACTATTCTGTTTCACACCATATATTCTAGGGCTTTGTGGAATCGTTTTACTACCAAATATAGCTGACCCAGAAATGGTTATACCTGAACTAGCAAATATGATGTTCCCAGGTGTTGTTGCAGCTATTGTTCTTACTGCTATTATGTCTGCTATTATGAGTACCGTAGCTGCACTGCTACTACTTGTAGGCACCATATGGTCAGTTGACTTGTACAAGAGAAAAATCAACCCTAAGGCTACAGATAAGCAGGTTGTAATAATGTCTAAGGTCGCTATTTTAACTGTAGGCGTTATTGGTATAGTAATTGCTATTGTTGAACCACCTGGAGTGTTTGGCCTTGTTGTCTTCTCCTTTGGAGTTATGGCTTCAGCCTTCCTTCCAAGCTATATATGTGCTATTTGGTGGAAGAAAGCAAATGCTACTGGTTCTGTTGCTTCAATGGTTCTTGGTGGAGGAACTGCCTTCCTATGGACAGCCTTAGAACTTGAAGGTGTTACTGGAATGCACTCCTTCCTTGTTGGTGTAATAGTTTCAACCATTGCCATGATTATTGGTAGTTATGTTGGCAAACCAAATTCTCCAGAAATGTTAGCTCTTGTAGATAAGGCAGCAGGAAAACGAATTGATGTTTCAGTTAAAATCGAAGCTGCTGCTACTAAAGATTTAGCAACAGAGAATATTGCAGTTTCTAAGCATCTAAAAGCATCTGAGTTTCTAGGCAGAAAAAATCTAGAAAGACAAAGAGGCTTAGAACAGGCATGATAAATATTAGAACCTATGAAAGCCCTTACGGGATTGACTATGCTAAATCACTTCTGCTAAAACATGATAAAAATTTGGAAATAACAGATATTTACGAACTTTATTATCCTTATATGCGAATTCAATATAAGATGGCATTAAACGGAAAACTTGGAAAAATCCGAAAGGATGTAAATGTCATTGTTGACCTTGCTGAAGGTAGGCTTTCAATGGGGCAAGGTATGCCAAATTTCATTGACATGGAGGTTAGTAAAGATTCTCTCCTACATAGGCTAATACCTGAAGATGTAGCTAAGGAGACCAGTAGAGACTTTGCATTTAAAATTTTTCTGAATAAGACAAAGCTTTTGATGGCTCCTGACATTGATATTGAAGATGAAGAGATTTTTCACAAGCTCTTTTATGTAGTACAATGTAAAGATAAAAAAGATGAGGATTTTTACATTCTTGTAGATTCAATCGAGGGCAAACTTATCGTCTTAGATGTGTAAACCCTTAGTAATAAAAAAACACTTGGCAAGCCAACTCTAATTTTAGATGTTGGCTTGTTTTATGATATTATATATTATGTGCAAAGGGGGTAATTTATGAAAAAGCACTTGAACTACATCAAACTACTACTCAATATAATTATGACTATATTACTTGTGCTTATGTATGATGTTTCCTTTATTAATATTACTTTTCATGAAGTTGGAGGCCTCATACTATTCTTAATCATTGCAACTCATTGCCTCTTCAATGGGCGGTGGATAAATGCAGTTTCAAAAAGAATAAGTCGTAAAAGCCTAGCACGAAGAAAATACTTTTTAGATGTATTACTTCTTGTTACAGCTATGACTATACTGGTCAGTGGCATAATTATTTCCAAAGAAGTTTTCCCCGATTTAGTTTTCCAAACAAAGATTGCGAAGGATCTCCATTATAGCGCCTCCGCCCTTTTACTAATACTGCTTGGCATTCATCTCTCTATGCACCTGCCGTGGATTAATGGTATGTTACGTAAGGTTTTATCCATTCCTTCCTGTGCAAAGTTTCCTAAATTAGCTTATTTTTCAGTACTTAGTCTTATTTTTGCTTGTGGGATATTCAGTCTTATAACTTCAAGATTTTTACTTTGGCTTACCACTCCTGTAAAAGTCATATTCACAATAAACGTAAATGAAACCGTTCCTTTTGGCTTTACAATAATATCTCTTGTGCTTTTCTTCGCTGCACTCCACCATATTATTACAAAAGTTTACCATTCTAATAGAGATTGTGCTAAAATTAACAGAGAGTAAAATGAATATAAAGGAGAATAGAAATGGCTTTACCAAACTGCCCAAAATGTGATTGCGACTTCACTTACGAAGATGGGGTCATGATAATTTGCCCACTTTGTAATCACGAATGGGATAAAAACACTATAACAGAAGAAGAAAATGTTATTAAAGATGCTAGCGGAAATATATTAAATACTGGAGACACCGTTACCCTAGTAAAAACTCTAAAAGTTAAGGGTGCCCAAGGAGATCTAAAAATTGGAACTAAGGTTAAAAATATTAGACTTGTTTATGACAGCAAAGATGACCATGATATCGAGTGTAAAATTGATGGATTTGGTGCTATGAAATTAAAGTCTAGTGTTGTAAAAAAAGCTTAGTCAATATCTATTTGGCAACATATTTCTGTAAATTAAAGAATATGCTTCAAACTGAGACTTAAAGTCAATTATGAAGCAGGTTCTTTTTTTATTATTTTTTATTTCCTTGAACTTTGTTTTTTAGTTTTTTCTTCTTTTTCTTTACGGAGAATCCGAAAGTTCCTAAGGCTTTTCCTAGCTCAAAATATTGGCCATGTGCATAAGCCAGAAGATTGGCTTTATCTAGCCGAAGTCTTCCCGATTCTTCAATTAGATTTTCATTCACATTTACTGCCACAATATCTGCAAGAAACATATCATGTGTTCCCAGTTTAATAACTTCAAAAACCTTGCATTCTAGTACAAGTGGGCACTCCGCTACTTGAGGCGCACTCACCTTAGATGATGTCAATGCGGTGAGGCGCATTTCTTTGAACTTGTCAAAATCTCTGCCTGATTTCACCCCACAATAATCTACTGCCCTAACTAGATCCGCAGTAGCCATATTAATAGTAAATTCACCACTCTCTTTGATTAATTCGTAAGATAATCTAGATGGCCTAATAGATACGTAGGTTCTTGGAGGAATGGTGTTGATTATGCCTGTCCACCCAACCGTAAAGACATTTGGGTTTTCTACGGTGCCCGAAGCCACTAACACTGGTGGTACTGGGGCAAGCATCGCTCCGCCTTTCCATGTGACCTTACTCTCTGCCTCCTTCGGGTAAGTTACAGGCACTTTCAAGGTCTCGCAAGTTTTTATGTTTCTTTGTCTTCTTTTTCCTTTATTCTTATCTATATTTTTATAGTTCATTATACCCTTCCTTCTTTAAATTTATCTAAACCTTTGTGGATTCCACGTGCACATTTTTCATTTTTTCTTTATTTTTCCACATAACATATGTATATTATGTTATTATTGTATATATATATATATATACTGTGTAGAAAAGGAGAAAATCATGAATTTATTACCAATTATCTTTGTTGTGCTATTTTTTGTTCAAAATCTTTCTTTTTTTATTTTGTGCGAAAAAATAGTTTCTCCTAAGGGGGGACTACCTTACTATTTCCTTGTGTCAATTATCAACGCTCTTGGTTTTTCATTATTATTCTATCATATTCCAGAGCATTTAATATATATATATATTGGAATGTGCTTTGTGTATATCTTGGAAGGGCTAATTCTTTTTAGCTCCACTCCACTTGCTACTGTTGCAGTGACTCTCACCTTACCATTTCATCTAATTGCTTTACGATATATTGGTATTGCAACTTTTGCATTAATTTCTGATTCTTCCCTAGATGCTACCTCAACCTCTGTGCAAAGTGCTTGGCATAGTTTGAACATTGCTAGCGCCCTTAGTACAGTTTTTATTCTTGTCCTACTGGCCTTTATTCCTACTAATTATTTTACTATCATTATAAAATCCTTATCTAAAATAACAGTTTTTTTAGTTCTAGAAGCCATAGTTTTAGCAAACCTTATATTTAATGTGATTTTCTTATCATATAACGTTCCTTCAGTAGCCCATTCATTGCAACAGCTAACTTTTGCTATATCAGGTATGATTATACTATATACTGGGCTTTTCGTACTAATAGGTTTCGAAATGATGGAGTCTCACAAAAAAAATCTACAAACTAGACTACTTAGAGAAAGTACCTTTAAAGATTCCCAGTTGGTGCGATATAAGGTTGCCCTAGAGGTTGATTGTAACACTGACACCATCATAACACTTGCAAGGTATGGTGAACCCGTTTCAGAGTCTAAAAAAGAAACTGGTTATTCTCAGTATATACGATCCCTTATAGCTAAAAATGTATATGACGCTGATTTAGAAATGGCTTTAGAGAAAACATCACTTAAACATATTTTCCAGAAACTTGATATGGGCATAACTGATTATAGTTTCGATTATAGGGCAACTGACGGTGGCCGCGAAATTACTTGGTATAGAGTAAGTGTCCAAATTACTGCCGATAAAGTAAATAATCTTGTTCATGCTTTTCTCAGCTCTGAAGATGTACATGAAGAAAAATTGGTAGAGTTTCAATTAAAAAACCAGGCTGAACGAGATCCTTTAGTAGGCTCTTATAATAGAATGGCTGCGATAAATTTGATTGATTCATACCTCAATTCTCATTATAGCGGAAGCCTATTCATGATAGATCTTGATAATTTCAAGAATATTAATGATACTTTTGGCCACGCCTATGGCGATGATGTGCTCATACAAACATATAAACATTTAGCGCATATTTTTAGGGATGATGATATCATTGGTAGGCTTGGAGGAGACGAGTTTATTGTCTTTATTAAGGCAGCAATAAACAAAGATCTTCTAGAGTCTAAGGCAAACTCAATTTGCAGTGCACTAAATCAAACCTATACAGAAAATGGCGTTTCTATTACAGTCTCTTCAAGTGTGGGAATTTCTTTTGCACCTACACACGGTGATAACTTCAACTCTCTTTTTGAGTCTGCAGACATCGCAATGTACTCTGCAAAAGAATCAGGAAAGAATTCTTACAAGTTCTTTAGTGAGGCATTACCAAGACTTCATAAAAACATAACTCGCAATGATGCCCTATCTGATTCAGATCATCAATAGTTTAATAAACACCCCTAAACCCTTACATATTAAAAATAGCCACTTACACCTTTGACTTCAAGTCCCAGGTATAGGTGGCTTAATATTTTGTTGTAATCTTATAACTGGTGAGCTTTGTTCTCCTCTAACAGAAGTTTGAACTCTTTAGCTGGCATAGGTTTTGCAAAATAGTATCCCTGTCCAACATCACAGTTCATTTCTTTTAGCTTACTTGCTAGACTGACCGTTTCAATGCCTTCTGCTACAATCGTTAGGCCCAGCTCCTTAGCCAAAGAAATAATATTATTCAGTATTACTTCTCCCTTATCACTATCACAATTATCTAGCAGTGACTTGTCTAGTTTTAATACATCAACACTAATTTCTGTCAATCGGTTAAAACTAGATACTCCAGTTCCAAAGTCATCCATTGCAATTGAAAAGCCTTTGCTTTTGAGTTCATAAATGGCCTCTTTTAATACATTCTCATCTTGCCCAATTGCAGTTTCGGTAACTTCAATTTCTACCGAATCTGGCCTTACATCATATGCCTTAGTGATTCTCTTAAGCTCTTGTAATAGTGCTGGTTTTGTAAGGGTCGCCGCCGAGAAGTTTACTGCAATAGCAAAGTCTTTCTCTACTCCGTTCTCTGTAAGAGTTAAGGCATTTTCTTGTATAAACTTACAAACTTCTTCAAAGATGTATAGATCTATCTTTGAAATAAATCCATTGTTTTCCATTAGATGTATGAATTCATCAGGATAAATCGGTTTTTCATTAGGCGGAATCCATCTTACTAGTGCCTCCGCACCTATTATTTTCATAGGACCAAGGTCTATTTTAGGCTGGTAATATGCGTGAAATTCTCCATTTTTTAATGCGGAATCCATTCTTTGTATTATGTCTTGCTTTTTACTTATCCGAATTTTCATTTCCTCATCAAATATAATTCTTGTATGCTCTCTCATTCCTTTCCCTAAGGTTTTTGCTTCATTTGCATAGTCTATCATGTTGCTGACACTTTCATTTAAGTCATCTATCTTATATACGCCAGTTGAGAAGTATATTTCATAGTTACTTCCAATTACTTTTTTCACTTCGCTCTCAACGTATATTAGGTTTTCAACCTTTAATTCATCTTCTATACCACTTTTTTGCAATACTATAAATTTATCAGCACTTTCTCTGGCAATTATTGCTGTATGCTTTTTCTCCTGTATTGTTTTCAGGGCATTCCCTGCAGCCTTAATGGCTTCAGTTCCCTTGTTCCTACCAAAACTTCGATTTAACAACCTAAACATGTCCATATCTACAGAGATTATTTCATACTCCCCTGGATAAGCTGTATTTAAAATTTCCTTAGTCCTCGTTCTGAAATATTCCATCGAACTTAAACCTGTTAATTCATCAGTGTTTAGTCTGCGTACAAGCTCTTTTCTATGTTTTAGCTTATTTCTGAACCATAACCCTACTACTATTCCTGCAAAAATACAAATAGCCAGTAGTAATTCTACCCAGTTACTCTTAACAAAGTCATTAAAAGTTATTTTGGGTAAATACCCCTCTGTTTCAGCTACTAATATTTGATAGTATTCGTCGTTAGAAATCTTTTTTAGTATTACATTAAAAATATCTACATACTCTTCACCTAGTGCCTCAGAAACTTGAATTTTCATTGGTGCATCTTGCCCAATAGCATGATTTACTTCATTGCCTCCTAGAACCATCTTTGCATAGTCCGCACTAACATTTGAAAAAATTGCAGTATCTATATTTTCTTTTTCATATCCTTCGAGCAAGTAATCAAAGTTGCTATAAAACGCTAGTTCTACATTAGGGTTATTTTTATAAAATAATTCATAGTCAAACTCTAAATAAGGGATAGTTCCAATTCTGCTTTTTTCACTTGCTAACGCATCTTGATTAAAGGCACTATTATCACCCTTTACTCCCATTAGCATAATTAAAGGCGTCGAGTAGTACTCCCTTGTGCTATCATAATATTGATCTACAGCTTCACTGCTACCAGTAATTGATACTAGGAAATCTAACTCTTTATATTCATCTACACTATCTCTCAAGCTATATGGATGATATTCCACCTCAAAGCCATACTCTTCCGCTAAGTTATTCATCACTTTTATATTAAACCCTGCAGCCTCCCCATTTTCATCAGTGTATTGGTAAGGTTTATGGTCTTCTATATATCCTACTTTAAAAGTCTTCCCCTTCAGCAGTTCGCTTTCAGCTCTGGTCAATGATCTATTAGAAAAGTTTTCACCCGAACTCATATACTTGTCCATCAAGTTTTCTAAGAAATTCCCATCTTCAGATAGTATCTCTGAAAGGCCTTGGTCTAAGTTTTCTATTATTTCTTGATTTTCTTTAGATGCATATAAATGTACATCTGAGTTTTCTAAACCCATAACTGTATGATAGTCTTCAATATTTTCTATTCCACTAAACACTAAATAGTAGTCTGCTTCTAGGCCAGTATACTTGGATACATCATCATAGACATAGTTAACAGATATATTATTTTCTAGTAAATACTCATCCAGCAATACATTCGCCAAATTGTTTGGAAAAGTTGCAACAGTCTTCCCGTCTATTGACACTGGATCATCATAGTACACTTCTTGATCACCCTTTGTAGCTAAACCATATTTCACATACCCAAAAGGTTGTGACATTGCATAGTAGTCCTCTATTCCCTCTCCGGATGCAAAGAGCCCTATTACATCCACAGAACCATCTTCAATGGCATCAAAAGCAGGTACAGTAAGAGGCACATATTCAAAATTGTAATCAGTATAGCTTTCTACGCTTTCTAAGACTTCGTAGCCATATCCCTTTTCTTCTTCTGCCTCTTCATTATTGATCAAATTATAGCCAGAATAATAACCAATTTTGATAGTTTCTTTTGTACTTTCTGTATTATTTTCATTTAACTCTTCTGCCCAAGTAATAGCGCCACTTTGTAGTATTAAAGTGGCCATAACAGCAATCGCCATTATCTTTCTTACTATAGAACTATTCATATTTTCACCAGCCTATCATATATGCAAAGCCAAAATAATTCATTCGGTAGAATCACATTTACTTTTTCTCACTAATATGTTGATATTATATCATAAATATCGTGTAAATAATGTGAAAGTGAACTTAATCTCTTTCATTATTATAAATATTAAAACCCTCTTCTATCTATTTAATAGTAATAAATCTTCCTATATCTTAACAGTATCACAGTAGCCACAACAAAGGCTGATGCTTCTGCAATTGGAACTGCCAGCCATACACCTGTTGTTCCAATAATTGGCGGGAGTATAAGCAGCATCCCCATTATAAACACAAAGGTTCTAAGAAAAGAAATGAGCGCTGAAATTAAGCCATTTGACATAGCCGTAAAAAATCCTGACGCAAATATATTGAACCCAGAAAACGCGTATACGAAGGCAAATATTTTGAAGCCTGAAAGGGCCACCTGATGAGCAACTGTGCCTTCTGCTAAGTAGAATCCAACAATATTGTCAGCCATTACGATGGCAACTGACAGAAGCACTGTTGAACAAACAATAACAATCCTAATTGATAATTTGAAAACTGTTTTTATTTGAGTATAGTTCTTTGCCCCATAAGCATATCCAAAAACTGGACTAACACCGCTTACAAACCCTATAAATAGCGAGTTGAACAGAAACTGCACTTGAATTAGTACAGCTATAGCTGCTACCCCATCTACACCTACAAGGCTCATCATTATTTTATTCATAACAACTGTAACCACAGCAATTGCAAGATTTATTACTAACTCAGACGATCCGTTTAGCATTGTGTTTGATAAAAATCGTTTATGCATTTTAGGCTTTACAAAATACAAACTATTGTTTTTGTTCTTTGCAAAGTACACAATAAAAAATATACCTGGAAGTAAAAAGCTTATCAGTGGCCCTATTGCCGCACCTTCAATACCCATATCTAAAACACCCATTGCAAAATATGCTACAGCCATATTCAAAATTCCAGCTCCAATAATTAGAGTCATACTATATATCGGTTTGCCAATGGTCACAAAGTAAAATTGACAAAAGATTTGCATGAAAAAGAAAGGAAACCCTATTGAGTAAACAGTTAGATATCTTTCACATAGCTCCTGAAGCTCTGGCCCTGCTCCTAAAAATGTTACCAGAGGTTCTTTGAAGATTAAAGTTAAAATTGTGATTAAGGTACCAACTATAAACCCAGTTAAAACAATTCTAGTAAAGTTCTCCCTTGCAACATCTGGCTTTTGAGCGCCCATGTTAGCAGCAATTATGGCATTTGATCCCGCTGCAAACATTATGGATATAGCCAATATAATAGATGGCATGGGAAATACAATTGTTATTGTTGAAAGGGCTTCCTGCCCTACAAAGTTTGCTGCAAGCACCCCGTTTACTAAGGAGTAAACCGATATAAACATCATCATAATAATGCTTGGTAGTGTGAATTTTACTAACTCCTTTGCGTTAAAGGGCTTAGATATTGCGTGTGCCATTATTTTCTCCTTCAAATTAATTGATTTTTTTAAGTCTTGTGTATTTTGAGCATAAAAAAAACACCTCAATTAAGATAGTGTTGTTCGTTATCCATACATTTTGTATGTGTGCGTTTCCATTTAAAATCTATAATCCCTTATATTTAGTTGTTTTTCTTAACTTACTCAGTATAACATAATCAAATTAAAATTCAAGCCACTATGTACCTAACAGAAAGCTTCCTTCTGCCCTTCCTTCTTCCTCCCTTCTGAAGCACATATTCTCCTTCACCCCTTTCTGCATTAAGCCTACCTTAAAAAAGGGCAGTCCACTTGACTACCCTCAATTTCATATTTGCATTCAGTTAATATCAGCTTATATCTTTCTTTAAGCCTCTATTTCTTTGATTAGATTTACTAATTCAATAGCTGACACGCCACAGTCATAGCCTTTATTTCCAGCCTTTGTACCCGCTCTTTCAATAGCTTGCTCTATGTTCTCAGTAGTTAAAACACCAAACATTACAGGAATCCCGCTATTTAGTGATACAGTAGCAATTCCTTTTGAAACTTCACTGCAAACATAGTCATAATGTGTTGTACTGCCTCTTATCACTGCCCCAAGGCAAATAACCGCATCGTATTTCCCACTCTTCACCATTTTATCCGCAATAAGTGGAATTTCATAGGCCCCTGGAACCCAAGCAACATCAATATCTTCTTCTTTAACATCGTGTCTAACAAGTGCATCCATGGCTCCACCAAGCAATTTTGATGTGATAAATTCATTAAACCTTGCTGCTACAATTCCAACTCTAACTCCCTTTGATACTAGTTTTCCTTCAAATGTTTTCATTTTTTTACCTCTTTTCTTTCTTTTTTTAATATTTATTTCTTACTCTGCTATCTAAATTTTATTTAAAATATGTCCCATCTTCTCCTGCTTTGTTTTTTGGTAAACCATATCATGAACGCCTGCCTCAATTTCAATGGGAACCCTATCTATAATTTCTATGCCAAAGTCAGATATTTGATATATCTTGTCAGGGTTATTGGTTAATAGCCTTAGAGTTTTAACACCTAGGTCTCTCAAAATTCCTGCCCCTATATAATACTCTCTTAGGTCATCTTCAAAACCTAGAGCAAGATTAGCCTCTACTGTATCCATCCCCTCACTTTGGAGCTCGTAGGCTTTAAGCTTATTTAAGAGGCCAATCCCTCTGCCTTCTTGCCTTAGATATAAGAGTACCCCTCTTCCCTCTTCATTTATCAGCTTCATTGCAGCTTCAAACTGCTCTCCACAGTCACATTTTTCAGAGTGAAACACGTCTCCTGTAAGGCATTCTGAGTGGACTCTGCAAAGAACATCTTTCCCTTCGCCAATATCTCCCTTTACTAAGGCTACATGATGTTCTCCATTTAAAATATTTTCATAACCATGGGCTCTAAAATCTCCAAACTCAGTTGGAAGAAGCGGGCTAGCTACACAGTTAACTAACTTGTCATACTTTTTTCTATACTCTTGCAAGTCTTTGATTGTAATAAATCTTAGATTCCATTTCTTTGCAAATTCCATAAGTTCTGGTGTTCTCATCATAGATCCATCTTCTGCCATAATCTCACAGCAAAGACCGCAGGCTTTAAGTCCAGACAGTTCCATTAGGTCCACCGTTGCCTCAGTGTGGCCATTCCTTTCAAGAACACCGTTTTTCTTAGAGACTAAAGGGAACATGTGCCCAGGCCTTCTAAAATCTTCTGGTTTAGCATTCTCATCAAGAACCTTTAGGGCAGTTAAACTTCTTTCTCCTGCTGAAATACCAGTGGTTGTATCTACATGGTCAATAGATACTGTAAATGCAGTTTCATGATTATCAGTGTTATTAGTTACCATTTGAGGGAACTTTAATCTTCTACAAATATCTTCCGACATTGGCATGCAAATCAATCCTTTTCCGTGAATTGCCATAAAGTTAATATTCTCAGTTGTAGCAAACTCAGCGGCACAAATAAAATCCCCCTCATTTTCCCTATTCTCATCATCAGTTACAATAATAATTTCTCCATTTTTTAAAGCTTCTAAAGCCTCAGATATCTCGTCAAACTTAAACATTTTCTCACCTTCTTACTTAAAACTCATTCTCCATTAAAAACTCTTTAGTTATACCTCTGCCTTTCATAGCAAATTTTTCAATATATTTCCCCACAATATCATTTTCTAAGTTGACCTTAGAGCCAATAATTTTAGTATGTAAATTAGTTTCCTTTGCTGTGTGCGGGATAATAGATACTGAAAAATCTCTATCTGTGACTCTCGCAACTGTCAAACTGATTCCATCAATTGCAATTGATCCTTTTTCAACAATATATTTCAGTATTTTTTCTTCTGCAACAATCGTATACCAAATTGCAATCTCATCTTTTTTTATCTTTGTAATTTTACCAACTCCATCAATATGTCCCGAAACTATGTGTCCGTCAAAGCGCCCATTAGCAGGCATAGCTCGCTCCAGATTTACAATGCCGCCCACCTGCAAATCTCCTAGGGAAGATTTTTCTATCGTTTCTTTCATTACATCTGCAGTATACCGTTTATCATTTATGCTGGTCACAGTTAAGCAAACTCCATTAGTGGAAACGCTATCCCCTTTCTTTATCCCATCAAAAATTTTATTCCCTTCAATGGTTAATGTAGCTGACTTTCCTTGTTTTTTCATTGCTTTTACAGTTCCTAGTTCTTCAATTATTCCCGTAAACATTTTCTATCTCCTCACCCTTTACATATGCCTCTATTAATATATCTTCGCCAATCTGACTAATTGATTTTCTTTCAAGAATAAGAGTCTCCTCCACCTTTGCAAACCCCTCTCCACCTACTGGACTTTTTGCTTTTTCTCCTCCAAATATTTTGGTAGAAATATAGGCTTGAACCTTAGATACTATTCCAGACTTTACTGCAGCAAAATTTAGTTCTGATCCGCCCTCTAGCAAAATACTATCTATTTCCATTTCTCCAAGTAATTCCATAAGTTTTTCTAGGCAAAGCCTAGCAGGATTTTCTTTTTCCCCATCTACCTCAAGTACGCATATGCCCTTTTCTTCAAGAAGTTTCTTTTTTTCTCTAAGCAAAGGTTCCACTGTTTTTACCATTGCTACTATGGTCTTAACTTCACTTGCTGTAGCCACAATCTTTGAATCTGTAGGGATTCTTAAGCTAGAGTCAGCAATTATTCTTATTGGGTTTTTATTTTCTTCTACTCTGTTTGTAAGCAAAGGATCATCCTCAAGTACTGTACCTATTCCAACCATAATCCCCTTAAATTGGCCTCTATCTAAATGTACTTTATTCCTTGCCTCTTCACCAGTAATCCACTTAGATGCACCTGTTTTTGTAGCAATTTTCCCGTCTAAGGTCATCGCATATTTTAATACAACAAAAGGTCTTTTGGCCTTAATATAATGTCTGAAAACCTCATTTTGCTTCATGCATCTACTAGATATATCCCCTTCAAGAATGGTCACATCAACACCCCCATCCCTCAAGATTCCTACTCCCTTACCAGCCACCTTACTATTAGGGTCTAGACAACCAACCACAACTTTCCTGACCCCTGCTTCAAGAATAGCCTTAGTACATGGCGGTGTCCTGCCATAATGGCAACAGGGCTCTAAAGTCACATACATCGTCGCCCTCTCAAGGTCCCCATGTCCAACGCCCCTATGCTGTAAAGAGCTAAGAGCCTCCACCTCAGCATGAGGCCCTCCTGCAAATTGATGATAGCCTTTTCCAACAACTTCCCCGTCTATAACCACAACTGCTCCAACCATTGGGTTTGGGCTAACACTTCTCCGCCCCTTTTCTGCAAGTTCCAAAGCATACTCCATATATTTAACTTGCTCTATCTGTCTATCTGTTAAATCTTTCAAGCTCTTTTCTCCTTTTCTTACAAATAAAAAATGCCCTGAAATTCGTAATAAAATTCCAAAGCATTTAGGCAGTTCTATTTTGTATTAGTTACTAAATTAAAAAACTCTGAAATGATAAATATCATTTCAGAGCAAATTACTAGTAAAAATACATGTATATGTATTCACCTATCTTCTCTCATCCAGACTATAACTGTCGGCTTCGGAATTACACCGAATCAGCTTTGCATACGCGCAGCTCGTGGGCTTTAACCACCGGTAGGGAATTGCACCCTGCCCTGAAGATCTTATTCAATTAAACCCATTATATAGGTACGGATTATATTTGTCAATAAATTATCAAATTTTTTATAAATACAATTCACCTAACTGAATTCACCTACAATTCAATTATAAAAATTTTATTCTGCCACAGCAACTGGACCCTCGATAATTCCATTCCACTCATCAGCATCTCTGTTCCATTCAGGATATTCTTTCGCAAGCTCCAGTGGGGTGTCCAATCCAAACAGTGCAACTATGTTTCCTTCGCTATCATGTATAGGTGCAAAAGTTGACCAGTTAACTGCATCTTCTTCGCTCCATCCTGACGGAGCACTGCTTGCTACATCATTATCCCAAGCTTCTGTAAACTGCCATTCCCAGCCATAGTCTTCTAGGTAATGGTCTGCATCTTCAATAGGTTCATAAGTATCCATCATCATAAAGAAGTGTGGTCTTCCCTCATCATCTACCGTTTCACCATCTGGCTCAATAATATAAGCGTACATCGAATTATTTGCGTCTACACCTCGTTGTGCTACATCTGCTAGCTCTCTAAACTCTGGATCTTGCATCAATTCAATAGAGTCAACATCTGGGTCTACAGTTGCCATGAAGGCTACATACTTATCTGCCCACTCACCATCCAAGTTTTCTTTTGCGAATTTCTCAGTGTGGTCAGTTAATACCTGAATTTCCCCTGCAAGGTCCGCTGGCATAGCCGACTCTTCTGTGTCACTACTACATCCTGTAAAAACAAATAGTGACATTACTAAAACTAACATTCCGACTAATAGTTTTTTCATAATTTCTTTCCTTTCTCTTCATAACAAAATTTATATTCAAGTTTAAAGATTAAGTTGCTACTAATATAACACAGAATTTACTTGTTTTCACTATTTTTTACAATTTAGTTATGCTCCTAAAACTCTACCACACAGTCATTCCAAATAACTCCACCTTTTACGGATTCAGAAATACCAATACTCTTAAATCCAAATTTGTTGTAGTAGGAAACTTTATGATCTTTGCACGCAAGCGTGCATCCTTTACGGCCCTCTGATTTTGCTTTGGCTATTGCCGCATTTAGCATCATAGCACCAACCCCTTGCCTCCTATACTCTGGTAGCGTGTTGATTCCAAATAAAGCCTGCCACTTTCCGTCTGCGTCATGGCATTTTGCACTTGCATACATGGTATCATCAATTGTGTTCCTATCTACTACTGGGCCATTGAGAAAGCCAATTATTTCCCCATCTTTTTCAGCTATCCAAAAATAGCCTGGAAAAGTTTCCAATCTATCTTTTAGACTTTCTCTTGTGGCTGCCTCTGCCTTAGGGAAGCAAATTGCTTCTATTTCTGCTAAAGTTTCCAGGTCTGAGAGGCTTCCGTTTCTTATTATTACGTCTAAATTATCCATAGTTTTTCTCCTAACATTTTCTATTCCATTTCTTTGAAGTAGTATATCACAATTTATATAATTTTATGTTTTCAATTATTTCATTTATTTTTTAAATTCATATTCTTCCTATTTCGACAAAATAGAAAAAACTACCCATAGCGGGTAGGTACAAACATAATAATATATGGCATAATAAGTTTGACAGTCAAACAATTAGACAGTCAAATTAAAAAGTCTTCTAAAATCACATTATATATATTGAGGGTTGATGTTAAACATCGGCCCCTTTTTCTTTTTTGTATAATAATAGGGGCCTTATATAGCCCCTATGCCTTTTATATTATCAAGTTATATCTGTCTGCTTTATATTTAAGAGTCTGCCTTGGAATTCCAAGAGATTTTGCTGTTTTTGTTATATGAAACTGATTTCGTTCTAGTGCTTTTTTAATTATTTCCTTTTCGAAGGCTGCTACGGTTGCCTCCAAGTTGTCACATGTAAAATCAGCTTTTAGCATGTTTTGCCCCATCGCTACAAACTCCTTATTTGGATCTCTAAGCTCTCCCTCAAAACCTGATACAATCTGTCCATCCTCAGTTAATGTAGCATTTAGTGACAAAAAATATTCTGGTATATCTTTCATTGTTAATACATTGCCTTTTGCGACACAGCAGGCGCTTTCTAGTACATTTCTTATTTCTCTTACATTTCCTTGCCAGCAGTGTCCGTTAAAATATTTTTTAACTTCCCTGTCTACACCTATTAAGGCTTTATTGTATGCCATGTTAAACTCTGAAATAAATGTGTCGATATATACTTGTATATCCTCCGGTCTATTTCTAAGTGGAGTCAATTGAATGGTTCCTGTTGCTAACCTAAAAAATAAGTCTTTTCTTATTATATTTTCTTTTAGTACTCTCTGTGGTGTATCATTCATTGCAGTAATAATTCTAGTTTTGACAGTCCTGGCTTTGCTGGATCCAACTCTTAAAACTTTTTGATTTTCAAGAACTCTTAATAGTTTTGCTTGTAGGTGTAATGGTAACGAATTTATTTCATCTAAAAATAGTGTTCCGCCCTCAGCTTCTTCAAAAAGTCCAGGTTTTTCTATAGCTCCAGTATATGCACCCTTTTCAACTCCCCAAAGTATACTTTCAAATACTGCCTCTGGGATGTTCGAGCAGTTTTGAGCAACAAACGGTTTTTCGATATTATCATTTACACAACTTTGGCAATGTATTGCTTGAGCAAATAGCTCCTTACCTGTGCCCGTTTCTCCGTATATTAATACAGGGAACATGGCATTACTAATTTCTTTTGCTTTCTCAATGTTTTCTAACATACTTGGGTTAATAGTGATTATCTCTTTAAAACAATACATAATCTAGTCCTTTTCTTGCCTACAAAAGTAAAGCCTGAGTTTTAGCATATGCTAAACTCAGACTAGTACTCGTTTTGATATTTTATAATTCAATATAATAATTCATCTTAGTTTAGCAAGAATATTATATCATAAATGCCGCCTGCTTTATTAGATTTTATACCACAAACAGCCTGCTAATTTATAGGTGAAAGCTATCTTTTGTTTAGATTTTACTTTCTAGATAGCTTGATTCTATTTTTTTACGCACCTCTTCTTTCTCTTCCGCTGTCATTTTAAACATTGCAATTCCAGTAAATCCAAATATTATTGAAATAACTGGAACAATGAATGTTAGGAATGCATATGGCGCATACCCTTCAACTCCTCCCACAGCATAAACACTTACGCCTAGTACACTTGCATAGTATAGCCCTGAGGTTCCCCAAGGAATAAGTGGCGCCATACAAGTTGCAGAGTCTTCCATTACTCTTGAAAGCACCCTTGGTTGTAAGTCTTTTTCAAAATATTTTTTCTTAAACATATCTCCACAAATAATAAATGGTATGTAAGTTATTCCAGAGCAAGCCAACACAAGTATAGATGTAAAGATTGTAGATAAAACTAGCATTCCCTGAGAGTAAATTCTCTTCATTAAAGGCTCTAATACAATTTCAAGAAAACGTGCTCTAGCTGCAATTCCTGCAAATGCATATCCAGAAAATATCATGATAATAATTCCCACCATTGACTTCATTCCACCTCGGTTAAGAAGTGTGGTAATTGTGCCTGTAACCTCTTCTCCTCCAGTTAGCATTGTTGCATTAAATCCATTCACTGCTGCATTAAATCCCTCAAATGCTGAAAATCCTTGATATGCAACGCCTATAATTAATGCAGAAAAAGCAGAAACAATCATAGTTGGAACTGGAGGCATCTTCATCACTGCACCGATTATAATTACAATAAATGGTACTATCAATACAAAGTTCCAGCTATACAGTTCATCTAAAGTCGCAACCATATCTAGTGCCTCTTGCGGAAGGCCTGTTGCCGTAATATTAGCATTTTTGCCAAGAATAAAGTATATAACTGAACAAATTATTGCTGCAGGTATCGTTGTATAGCACATAGATCTAATATGATCATATAGTTTCGCTCCAGCACAAAGTGGTGAGAGATTTGTTGTTTCCGATAGTGGTGACATTTTATCTCCAAAAACAGCTCCCGATATAACTGCACCTGCTGTAATTGCTAAAGACACTTCAAGGCCCATCGCAACACCCATAAAGGCTACTCCTCCTGTTCCAGCCGAACCCCAAGATGTTCCTGTTACTACTGATAATATCATACATGTCAGAAAGGCAAATAAATATATATATGCTGGATCTATTAGCTGTAAGCCATAATATATTACCATAGGTATTGATCCACAAAACATGAATGCACCTATTACAATGCCTATTGACCAAATTATTAATATTGCTCCCATTGATTTAGAAAGTTTATCAGAAATCGCTTTCTCCAACTCTTCCCAACTTATCCCCAATCTATATGCTACTATAGCAGCAAATGCAGCTGCAATTATCATTAATAGTTCGACTTCTAAATTAAAAGCTATGTACCCTCCTGTAACTACTACTAGCATGAAAATGATGACTAGTAGTGATTCGCCATAGGTTGCTGCCCTCTCAACGCGAATTGGTTTTATCTTGCCCATTATATTCCTCCTATTTAAATACAGTTATAGAATTCTGGAGTCTTCTTCAGCGAAATATAAGTGTTTATTGCAAGTTCATAGTCTAATTCGATGTAACCTTTTTCTAAGTCAGGGGTCATAGGAATTACATGGTAGTATAATTCCCATTGATTCGCAGTTTTATCTAACCTTTTAAGGTCTGCAACCTTACATGTACCACGCTTTCCCGATTGCATAAAAATAGTATGATATGGGTTTGGCCTCGAATAATATCCTGCAAGTGGATCCACAGATAGTATCCAACCCTCTTCTGCTAAAACTTTGCAGTGTTTTACTATATCTAAGGCATGTCCCTCTAAAAACTCAGGCCTTTCTCCCATCTCTTCTAGCTTGCTTTTAACTGTCTTATTATTTGTTATGATTCGTAACTCCATAATAGCTCCTTATTATTCTACTTTAAATATTGTTTGTTCTTCAATATCAATAGCCAATGCTTCTAGAGATCTTTCCACCAGTTTTCTACGAACTGCTTTTTCATCAGCAAATGAAAGTTCTGGCTGTCCCGTTGGGTAAGGTATCGAAATACCAGGGACTAATCTATTTGCACCAACGGAGTATGAAATAGGGGTAATTGTGCTAATATGCACAACTGGAATTCCCGCAGCGTCTATAGCTTTTACTAGTGTTGCACCGCAACGTGTGTCAGTTCCTCAAGTTGATGTTAAAATTACACCATCAACACCATCTGCTACAAGCTGTTTTGCAAACCCCTCTCCAAAGGTTGTTGCCTGATCCGCTGCCATAGCATTACCAACTGTAACCCCTGCATATGGGTATACTTTTTTAATTACTCCTTCACTAGCTAAGTCAAATAACACATCCACCGGCATTACCCTATTGCCATCTTCGTTTGCAAATGTTGGATCGAAACCACCATGCGCTACTTCTGCATTTGGAATAGTTGTTCCCCCAAACTCTTCAAAATCGTAGAATTTATATTTGCTGCAGAAACAAGCTTCCATTCCATCAGGGTTTCCTGTTGGCACAATTCCTCCACTAGTCATTACGCAAATTGTGGCCTCTTTTAGATTTTTAATTGCAGGGGACGGTGTAAATTTTTCAAATTCAGGCATCTCTAGCTCCGTTTCAAAAGGTTCCCCTTTGATTTTCTTCATTAGCATATTTACAGCTCTCACACCACCGTTTTCTTCTTTAAATGCAGCAACACGAACACCCCTTTTAAAGTATCCCTCTACTTCTGGTGATCCAATTTTTTCTTTCTTTGCTAATTTTTTTACAAACTCACCCATAGTATTAATAGCATCTTTCATACCTCTAGCATTATTTGCTGTTGGGAACATATATGCATATTTTCTAAACATCTCTAATCCTGGGTTTTCTTCGAACATTCCTGATACTGCAGGTATTTGCAAATTTTGATGAGCGATCTTACAAACATTGCCACAGGCAAGCCCATACCTTCCTGCTGTAAAAGCGGGTCCTGCTACTAATATATCTGCTTTATTATCCTTTAATATCTTTACTATTTCATCTGTCAGGGCATCTGTATTTTCTGCAAAATAATTATCGCCACAAATTATTGTTGCAACAACTTCTGCGTCATCGCCTAGAATTTGATTCAGCATCATCCCAGGTCCCACAACACCTTCTCTAACTTCTAGTGGGAAGTTCGCTTCGCTTTCAGCTCCCACCTGTCCAAAAAATTGATTTAAATAATGTACAACTCTCATATGTCTATTTCCTTTCTCTATTAATATACTACAGATGTGAACTTAGTTTTTCCTATATCATTAATTGATGAAACAATTACGGCCAATGTTACATTTATACTTCCATCCTCATTTAAACAAGGATTACAACTGCCTGACAACTGCTCTATTGTTTCTGGATACCCAATTATCCTATCCATTGGAGGAAGAGTTATATTCATGTTCATGTTTCCTACACTAATCGCTGCATCCGCTTCAGGAGTTGAGTCTGTAATAGGTTCACTAGTGCCATCCCAACCTGCATTTTCTTTTAATAAAACCACCGATTTCATCCCAGACTTCTCAGAATTTCTTGCAAGCATCATTACATCAGCCTCTGGGTTACCACCACCCTCTTCAGAAATAATAACTGCTTCAGCACCAAGTTGCTTTGCCATCCTAACTGCTAAAGAGTCACAACGAATTTTATCGGCCAAACCTGGGCAAATTGGAGATATTACTACTCCGACGAAATTTAAATCTTTTCCATGTCTTTTATATAGTTCTTCAATTACGGGGTTAGTTTGATGATCATAAGTAGTACATTTATCTCCTGCTGTTACGCAGCTTCCTGATACCAAAGCCGAATCCATAATCTCATTTGGATGTAAAACAGTTGGGTGGATTTTTTTACAGTCCATACCATAAAGTGAGCTATCATGTAGTAGCCCCTGTGCCATTACACAGTAAATATATGCTACTTTTGGAAGGTCCGGGTCAACATTAGTTGGTGTCTCAAGAATGCGCACTTCATCAACTGGTGCATCTTTTGCAGCCCTTGCTAAATATGTAGCAGCCTTAACACCTAGAACCCTCATCTGTTCTTCATGCACAACACCTGTCACACCTTCAGCTGGATCTGCCTTCACCACTACATTCACTTTTAGCGAATGGTGGCAATGCTCAACACATGGTCCTGTCATATCTATGATACCTTCTTGAAATGCAATTATTCTTCCAATTGTGGTAACTACACAACCTTCCAAAGCTTTTGTTACACCGCTTCCGCTTGTTTCGATGCTTCCAAAGTATCCTGGAAAGGAGCCTCCGTTTTCACCTAGCTTTATTCTTGGTTCTACAACATCTTTTACAGGCACAATCCTCACTGACTCTCCAGGCCTAGCGATGTCCACATCCATATTAATCAGTTTTGGGTTTTCTAAATACTCAAGCATTTCCTCCTTATCAATATACAGAATTGAATTTTGGATGTATGTTCTATCACCAAACTGCACATCTTTGATTTTTACCACCTCATAGGTAAGCTTCATTTCGTTTAACATATCTTTCTCCTTTTCTAAAAATACTAGCAAAGTTACTTTGAACGCTCTAATATAAAGCAAGGTATGTGCCAACTGCTACAGTAATAATAATTTATATTTATATAAACCGTAATCCCTATCATTTGAATGGTCTACGGCTTTTTTTGCCTAATCAAAAGAGCCACCATCACCTTGTAATAATGGAGGCTCTATATTTTGCTATAAAAACTTGGCAATATGCTGATTTCTTGGCACACTCTAACTATTAACAATA
Source organism: uncultured Oscillospiraceae bacterium (assembly GCA_964369805.1). Classification (GTDB taxonomy): domain Bacteria; phylum Bacillota; class Clostridia; order Peptostreptococcales; family Anaerovoracaceae; genus CAYJHC01. The sequence goes on along the minus strand of CAYJFM010000034.1, from coordinate 369 downwards.
TCCTGCAGTTCTATAATCTTATTTTTTGGATATGCTGTTTCTACTTCATTGAAAGCGATAATATTTGCTTCATTTAATGTAAAGTCATAGTTGTTAAAGTCTTCTCTTTTAGTCCAGCCAATGCCATTCCAAAACTGATTTCCGACATCATTTTTAGTAAATGCAACTATACTTATCTTATTAATTTTTTCTGCTGCAAGGGCTCTCATTGCTGCAACAACCATTCTTTTTCCATAGCCTTTTCTTCGAGCACTAGGGTCTACGCATACGTGATAGAAATATCCTGTCCTACCATCATGGCCACATAGAATTGAGCCTACAATTTTTCCTCCAGAAATAGCTACTACACTTGTAGTTGGATTTCTTTTT
>CAYJFM010000033.1:0-23616 GCA_964369805.1 uncultured Oscillospiraceae bacterium | reverse complement strand
CAAAACTAAATAATTTTGAAAAACAAATACTAACTGATTGCCTGAGTAAAACAGGTCATTCTCTAGAAGGGAAAAGACTTGCCGCTAAAATATTAGGGGTAAGTGAATCAACCTTGTACAGAAGACTAAAAGCTTTAAATGTGTAACCATATACAAATGAAAAGCCTTTATTACAAGGTTTTTCATTTGCATAATCCCTTCCATGAATATATTTTAAACTACACCATTACCCACAACAACTACCAGAGTTATCACTGCAACAACTATTGTTGCTACTACTTTCTCCGCAGCTATCATTAGAGCTACAGCAATTGGTGTCATAGTTTGAGCATTTGTTATTCTCTGTCGTATTATTTTTGATATTATCACTATAAATCGCTAGCCGTTCTTTTCTAAGAGTATCAAGTTCTGGCGTGTCATAAACTATATTCATTCCATCATAGGGTTTGGTTCCACAAGCAAAGGCTTTTTTACCTTCTACCTCAATAACACAGGCTCCGCAGCCACCATGCTTATGTTTGTTTCTAAAACATGGCGCAATTATAGACACACCGTGCTTTTGTGCAACCTCTACAATGTTATCCTCTGCATTTTCTACTTTCATTTCCTTACCATCAAATATAATTTTCATTTTAGAATTCTCCTTTAATTTTACACTTCATTAATTCTTGCAATATGGGTCTTTATTATGCCCATCTACTTATAAGACGTAGTGTTTAAAAAAAGGTCACACCTATTTGCATTGATTATCTTTGCAACATTTCTCATTTTTTCTTTCATAATCTAAAACATTGCCTTGTCCATCTGTAATAAATTCACAACAATTAAACATTGTCGATTTAAGCTTTTCTCTTGCTCTTGACAATCTCATCTTGGAAGCTGAAATAGAAATATCAAGCTTGTCTGAAATCTCCTTATGGCTAATCTTATCATTATAATATAAATCTAGTATTTCCTTCTGTTCCTCACTCATGGAAAGCATAAGTTTATTTATGCAGCTAGAAACTTCTTCATTTAGGCTTTCTTCCGAATTTTCATCAACGCCAACAGTAAGATACTCTTCATATTCTGAAATGTCCACTAGAGTGCCTTTTTTTCGCCTGTAATAGTCAATAATAGAGTTTTTAGTTATTGAATAAATCCAAGACCGAAGTTTAATATCATCCGTTAAAGTGTTACGATTATTGTAGACTTTGATAAAGACAATTTGCAAAATGTCTTCTGCATCATGAACATTAGATACTTTGCTATTAATATATTTAAATAATTCATTGCTTAAATCATCCCAGATAGTTTTTATATTATCCTCCATTAAAATTACCTCCATCAAAATATTAATTTACCAATTCACTTATAGATTTATCTCTTTGAAATCCTTGCAACTTTAGTCCTTTACTATAACACCGAGAAAGGCTGCAAGGTCGGCTGCTTGATAGCGGTTCACCTTTAACTTTACAAGTTCCCTATTCCCCTCTGAGAAAATAGGGTTTTCAAATTCATCATCAGAAAAATCAAGGCCCTTTAATGGCGTCTTAAAGAAACTATTATTCTTAAAAATGCATTCCTTGGTTTTAAATTTTTTAAATCTAACTTCTTCAAAATTTGCCTCAGTAAAGTCAGTTCCCTTTGCCTTCAAATCTTCAATCTTGCTTCTATGAAAATTGGCATACCTTAACCAACCCCTTTAAAATTACTATTTCTAAGAATATTTTCACTAAAATTCACCCCAATAAACTTTGAATCTGTAAATTCACACTCTTTAAAATAAGTGTTTTTAAAGTTGGTATTAGAAAAGTCACACTCTATAAATTTAACACCTACAAAAATAGCATTGCAAAAATTACAGCCTGTGAATTTCATTTTGCCAAAGGTAACCCTACTGCAGTCAACACTAACAAAGGCCTCACCCTCATACTGTTCCCCTGTAAAATCTGCATCATAAACTGCGTAATCATCTCCCTCTGCATTTAAAGTGAAATCTTTATTTAAACTAAAATATTTTATTTTCATAACCGATTATATTATCATCCTTCGTTGCTATAATTTGATGATTAGGTGGGATTATGATAAAATCATTTTCGTTCCAATTTCCGTTTAGAAAATTAAGTAATAGTGAATTATCACCTTTGATTTCAATACATGATGTTTCTAAGTGTTTTGCATCCTCTTGTATTTGTGCTCTATAATATTCAGCATTGCCAACGCCTGTATCTATAAAAATAATATCATCAATCATTGACTTATAAGAAGACAGATTCTTCGATAAACTTCCATTGTTAGGAACTATTTCACGCTCTAACCAACCAGACGTGAAGTAAAATGCTTTAAGGTACTCTTGCTTCAACTCTTCATATCTTTGCTTTGAACCAAGAAAAAATGATATGCAATCATGGGCTTTTGGAATTATAATAGGTAGTTTAGATTCAAGACCAACCACACCGCAGCCACAAAGTCCATAACCAAGTAATATTGCATCGTACATATCAGTATCCACTTTATCAATTTCACTTTGTAGCGTATCACGCATTTTATCTTCACCAACAATGTGAAGTTTTCTCGGCATGAAAGTAAAATCTATAATACTTCCTACTTGACTGGCACAAAAACACAGTTCTCTAAAAGCAACTTCACAGGCAATAATTTTTAGTTTTTTCATAATAAAATTCTTTCTATAATTTCAGCTACTTATTAGTTGTTCCGCTAAAACTCTATTTTCTGAGGAAATGCTTCTTTTTTCATAATGCCCCACATCTTATCAATATAGGAAAGTGTATAGAAACTCTCATAATAATGATAATAGAATGCTCCCTTGAGGGTCATAGTGTACACCTTATCTTTCTTAGTAATAAAACCCAGTAACCTCGCAATCTTTAATTCTATACCATAGTACCCTTCCAAGCTCTCTCTAAAGAAATTTCTAAAGTCAGCACTACTGACTTTTGTGCTATAAGCTGTCCAAAATAAATAATATATCATTCTTTGCCTTTTCGTAAATCTTATTGTAAGCGATGTTGCCATATCTTTTTCTGAAATTCTATTAATGTATTCCTCTACTGAAAATGTGTTGATTTTAAATTGATCTTTGAGCAAGGTTGTAGCGGAACATCCAAAACCGAGAAAGTTATCTCTCGTCATAGATGAATAATTCGCATTTTCTTGATTAGAAAACGTCCATATCGACTCTCGCACATATCCTTTGTTTTGACAGTATAAGGTTATTTCATCGAGCAGCTTACGCTTTTCATTTTTTTCCATTGCCTTTATATTACTGTCCGTAAAAGCAAAGTCAATAAAAGGATAGATTGCAACATGATTTGCCCCATTATTAAAAGCAATATCTATATCTTTTTTTAAATCGTCTATATTCTGATTAGGTAATGCAAATATGAAATCCATTGAAACAGTTTCAAAGTGAACTGATTTTATAGCTTCAAATAGTTTGCTGTAATCAACTTTATCACGACATAATATGTCTAAAAACTTATCTGCAAATGATTGTATGCCTATACTTATTTTCGTAATACCAATATGATTTAATTTTCTTAAAGTTTCTATTGTCACATTATGTGGATGTAATTCAATGCCAATACCCTCGGTTATTGCAAAGTACTCATTTACGGCCTTTAGAATGTCTTCCAACCTATCTAAAACAAGAGCAGGTGTTCCTCCACCAAAATACAAACTACTTACTTTCTTTTTCTCTCCATTTATTTTGCCTACTTGGTGAATTTCTTTTATCAAAAAATCCACATATCTGTTACACCTTTCTTGACTGTAACTTTCCTTACAATATGGACAGAAAGAGCAAATTGTTTCGCAGAAAGGAATATGTATATAAAGCCCTAAATTCTCTATATTATCATATTGTAGAACTTTATCATATTCATCTGTAAAGGAAAATGGTTTTGTTGATTTAGTAAGCCACATCCTTGTTGCTGTTGTTAATATACTCATTTTATCTCTCCTTTATATGTATTTTAGATATGTTTTGAGCATGTCCCACATTATTCTTATATTGCCATTAAATAATAAGGTGTATTCTGCAACAAAAAAATAACCACACTTATTGCATAGCTCTGGTATATCAATGCAGCGTCCACAAACACTGATCCTACCGTTTTCTATTACTACACATTGATGGCATGGAGTTGGAAAATTATTGTTTATTAGGTATGGAAATGCGGTTTTTAGATTAAAAACTGGAACATCAAGATCTATCATTTTTGAAATAACTTGGCAACAGGCTTCTTTTTCAGCTACTGACAGCTCCAATGCTCTTGTCTCTGGATAAGGAGTATGAAAATTAAAAGATACTGCCCTTATATTTTCTGTGTTTTTGGCTGTCATGCACACATCCTCTATGGTATCTCTATTAATCTGATTGATTGCCATATACAAGCATATATTCGCGGCTGTGGCATTCTTAATGTTTTCCATAATAATATCATAAGTTTCTCCTCTAATATCATTGTGTTTTTCCTTGTTGCCATCTAAGCTAAGTAAAATCAAATCAGCTTCTGGTAAATCAAGAGCAAAGGTACCGTTTGTCACTGTGTTTACAATTAAAAATCCAATTTCTTTGGCTTCGATTACTAGACTTCGAAGTGTTTTATCACTATCCTGCCACATAAATGTTTCTCCCCCACAAAAAAATAGAATTCTTACTCCCATATTATATAAGCTTACCATTTCTTCTTTTACCTGATGATATGATCTCATAACTGTTGTTATATTATTTACAGAACAGTGCTTGCAAGATAAATTACACTTATCGGTTAGAATAATAGTTCCTAAAATTGGTTTTTTTTGATTAAAAATAATTGTTTTTATGCCGAATTTGCTAAAATATAAAAAAGAAGAAAATTTCATTATTTCACCTCACAAACTATAATTTCCATTCATATGTCTTTCTAGGTTACTTTTTAAATATAATAAGATACTTACTATCTTTCTCACCCCTACTACTAGATATGGAAGGATTAAAGTTAGCTATCAAAATAGAAAGATGCAAAGTAAAATCAAGACTTTTAAGGGATTTACTGCACAAGTTATTCAGCATGAGATAGATCACTGTAACGGAATTATAATATAGATATCTTTACATGCTACTTTGGCATATACCAATATGAGTTAAACTTATGCAAATAAGTTCTAGCCCCCTTAGGCATCTGAGTCAAAGCATTATACACATTATAGTAATCTCCTACTCCCATTGAAGTTGCAATAACCCCTAAAACAAGAAAAATTGTGTACTGTGGAAATATTAATCCAACTATATATGGAATAAACCCAAAAAGAATGTTTGGCAGCATAGACATAAAAATAAATCTACCTTTTGACATAGTTTCTGTCCCTACAATAAAAAGCATTCCTTGGGATATATTCGTATAAATATAAACATCTTTTTTAAAGCAGAGCCCATGAAGAACTTCATGAGGAAATAATAGTAACATAGGCAAAAGACTACCAAGTATTAGCTGGAAAGGCTCTATTTCACTGTGCCCTACTATCCAAGCTGGTATTGCAAGCACCACCACTAACACAATTGATAAAACCGTCATTTTTTTGGCCATTTCACTTGTGCTTTCTGCTTCTCTAAACTTAACTGCTCCAGGCAAATGTTCACCATGTGGAAGCGAGTCTGGATTTAAATCAAACTTTCCTCTATAATGTATTCTCATTTACAAACCTTTTTCGTACCAATAACAGAAACTCCTACTTACTACTAACTAGCACAATATAAGCTATTTAGTAAATTCTGCATCAATTCCTACCACGTCAACCCAATTTTTACTAATGGTCTTATCTACTAAAATCTCCCCTGTGTTTACATTAACATAAAATACTAGAGAGTTGTTTTGAGCATAAGTATACTGCACTGAAGCAGATTCAGGTCTTGGGATTGAAGATCCATCTATTTCCCCTTTAGCATTGGTCCAGCCCATGGTTTCCGCAATAAAAAGCTGCATATTACCGTCTCTTTTAGTATCCCCAAGCCCAGGCTGTCCATCTGCATTCAATGGAGCTGTACCCATGTGTATATTCATATTGTTTTTATTATCTGTAGAATATCCCCACTTAAACACATACCACTCTGTTTCTGATGCAAAGGTTGCTTCTGAAGTCATAAGTATAGCCATACTTGCAGCCTTCATATAATCTGTTGCCACCTGAAGATCCTTGACCCTCTTCGCAGCTTCAACATATCCAGTTATCTGTGGTATTGCAACAACGGCTAGAATTGCAATGATAGCAATTACTATAATAATTTCCATCAAAGTAAAACCTTTTTTTCCTTTAACCCCTTTATTTATTCTGCTTAATTTAAAATGTTCTTTATTGTTCACTTAACTCTCTCCATTTAATTTAATTTTAGTTAACATTATTACTGAATCTCTTTTACGACTCTCAGTTAGATCCTATATACGTAAATCTCTCTACTTCTATGCCATTACAAATTACCTTTTCATTCCACATTGAGGCAGGCCTAACCCATATATCGTATTTGCCATACAAAGCACGGTATACCACAAATTCTTCTAAACTTTCACTATGGCTTGCTATATGAAGTACTTCGTATTCATTCCCCTTAAAGTGTTTGTATCTACCAATTTTAATGTTGCCCTTCATTATAAATCACCTTTCATAAATATTCAACCATATTAAGAATTATACCCTTTTTTTATATACAATAAAACAATAATCAGAAAAGAGTAAATACTCTTCTCTGATTACCTGTTACTTTCTATAAAGCTACCTGCTTAGATAGTAGTAAGTTATTAACTTTCTTTTTTTCTACGTGCTAGATATCCACCTATCCCTATAAGTGATGCTATTGTTAATATCATGAATAATTGTAAACTTCTACTATCACCTGTCTGAGGTACACTTTCAATTGGTTCTAATAAAGCATGGAAGTATAGGTCTCTATCAAATACAGTAAACATTCTAGGGTCTATCAACTTTTTATCTGGATCCCCTAATATATACCATCCTATAAACCTATATCCTGGTGCCGGATTAACTGTTGGTAGTTCTTCTACAGCCTTCCCTATAGCTACAACTTCTGAATGGTTAAGTAGTTTTCCATCTACAACTGTTCCTTCACCCTGCGTTATGCTGAAATGCACATTATATGAATGGGTTACATTCTGTGCTTCAATATAAATTACCCCAGGAGTGTCAAATTCTTGATTCTTAATATCAACTGTATTTTCTACAAACAATTCATTACCTAGTGGGTCTTCTATGTATACTTTATTTGCACCATCTAAATAATAAAATTTCCAGCCTGTTACAGTATAATAATTTTCATCTGTTGCAACAGTAAATCCTGTTCCTGTTGGACTTGTTGCTGCTGTCTCTGAGTATTCTCCTCCTGCATCATACCTGTCTATAACTTCTGATGACTTCTTTGATGGATATTTATTATCTTTGACAATTACTTCATTAGGATTTGCAGCTACATAAATGTATTTCATTTGATACTTATCGTAGATACCATCTCCTACATCTTCGCCGTCTGTTCCTTTTTCACCAATTGTATCTTTCTCATAAATTGGGTATAGCTGCTCATAATTCTCAAATGTTGTAAGATTAGTATCAAATGGTACTGGAACTCCATCCTTTGTTTGCCACCCCAAGAAGAGGTAACCCTTTGGAGGATCTAATCCTGGTACTTGATCTATATGAATAGTACCTTCTGTAGCATTTTCATCTGCCAAATTCATCTTAGCATTAATGTGAGTTTCTTCTATTGTTGTATCATGCCAACTTCCTTTAAGGGATTCTTCATCTTTTGGATTAGTATGGAATGTTACAAATGGGTCTGAGTATACCATATATTTATTTACTACTGTGATTTCTTCACCAAAGTAATTGATAATTGTTGTTGTAGCATCTTTATATATATAGTTACCTGTAGCGCTATCAAACGTTACATCTTTACCAAACATTTCAATTTCTCTAGTTTTAGCATTTCCTGTTTCTATAATTTGGCTATTCACATATTGAGTACCATCAATAGGGTTATAAATAGAACCTTCTTTGAATGTACCCGTTCCTGTTATTTCAAGTTCTACCTTTCCTGTAGTTCCTTCTTTAATTTTTACAATTGTTGCTTCAATGTCTACTGAAGGATTTTTATATATTCCATAATTTACAAGTTCTTCAGCTACTTCGTATTCGGATGCATGTGGAATATTATCACCAGTTTTAGAGAGAATCTTAAACCCTTCAGTTGTAGCTAAAATCTCAATCCCACCTTCTCTAGGAGCATTATTATTACTCCTTGCATAGGAATAACTATTATTATCTGAAGTGTTAATAGTAGGAGTGAAAGAAACCGATTCTGCCTCTGTATTTTCACTTTCTTCTATTTTAGCTATATCTAAAGCTATGTTATAACTAGATTCATTATTTAAAACTTTTTTAGGTTGTAAAAGAAGCCTATATTGTAACCCCATATTAGTGTTTGTAGTTGTATCCTCTGCAATCATCTCTGTTGGTTTTCCGTTGGAATCTAGTGTATTTAAATCTAAGAAATAAAATTCACCTAATCGATCAAATGAAGGACGCTCTACGAGGTTAAGTCCATCTACAAAATATGGATAACTAGTAGCATCTTCAAATATGAATCCCCCAAGGGCATACCACTCAAAAATATATTCAGCTGGAGTAGTGGCATAGCTAGTTCCTACATTAAATATAGTTTCTGCAGTAGTTGTCTCTTCTTCCGAGAATTGGAATCGACTCTCTGCTGATGCATATGATTTGTATTGATGATCACTTTCATACATAGCATCTTCATTTGCTGCAAGGTCTATATCAATCTCAACATAGTCTCCATATTCAATTTCATCAATTGAAACAATAACATATTTCGCATCTTCAATATTCTTAGCTTCTGTATAATTAACTTTTGAAGATGTAACATCTGCTTCATCAAATGAATATTCAGATGCAAACTCTACTTTAGCAGAAACATTATCAGATACAGTTACTACATTTTTATCCAACTCTCTTAAATATAATGATAAATCACTTTCAACAGCCTCTGTCATTGAAGGATTTTGATAAGTTTTTCCTTCTCTAGGTAGTGTTAGTACTAAATGGTAATTCTTAAAAGTACGAATTGGTGATCCTATATCAAAGTTTAAATTTAATTTATTGAAATCATCAGCATGATAGGTAACACTTCCATAGCCTTCTACCTGTTCTTCTATCCCTGGATACAATAGTATATTTGTACTAGTAGCTACGTTCACATCTATTGTTGCGTCAGTATTTAACTGCACAAACCTCTTGCCATCATACTTCACTTCGGGATTTAATGCTTTTAATCCATGTACATCCTCTAGTGCAAATTGATTGAAGTTATCTGTCGGCTTATATTCTATATAAGGCTCAGTAACTGGATCCACTTCAAATAAAGAACCTACATCTACGTATGAATCTAAGAATAAAGGGTATGCAGTATTTACTTTTACATTATCCGTAGCTACAAAGTCTTTCTGTGGTATCGTCATATCCCACCCACCTGAATTCTTTAAATCAAGTGTCGACATATCGTAAACTAACCAAGTTTTGCCATCATTTTCAACTATCCTTATATAATTATTATTTCCTACATATTTAAATTGCTCAGTATTTAGTTGAAGGTATCCATAAGTTCCTTTAGGAAAATACACATTTCCTCCATACATTGCATTACTTGCTCCAGAAAAAATTGGTAAATCTATATCAATAGTATCGTAAGGTCCACTTTCAAAAGGAGTACCTGATGTTACATCCGTTGGTATATCCAAAGGTTCTGGTTTTCCACCATAATCACTATAAAGGGTTGTAACCATAGCTGTAGATTTATAATTAAGCTTTAGGTCAGATTTTGTGCTCGCATATGAATTAGACAAAGTTTTATTTTTACTTTGTTCTTTTTGTTCTCCTGTTTCTGGTGTATACGTATCTCCCAGTCCATCAGCTGTAGCCTTGGCCCTTATATCTACTACTGTTCCATGGTCTACTATCGGCGCTCCCGTAAACCTACTCTCTACAAACTCGAACTTATCTATTATTTCAATAACATCAAAGCCTGTAGAATAGTATTCATCATCATACCCAAAGGCTTTAACATAGTCAGCACAAAAGACCATGCTTGTAAAGTATTCATCTATTTGTAATCCATTAATATACTCTATTTTATTTTTACCTATCTCTAAAACTTCTTTTCTAGGTTCTGGGTTTAAATTAGTTGTATACTCCATCCAAACTTGATCTTCAGATGTCTCTTGAAATTTTACATTTGGAGAATCTCCATTGAACAGAAAATTTCTTCCAAGCTGAGCTAGTGCTGCATCTATATTTATCCTCATTTGCTCTTTCGTCTTATCATCTACTTCTAAGTCATCTATATAACTTTTATCAAATAAATCCATTCTAAAATTTCTATATGTATCTGCACTTTGATCAACTTCTTTAGGAATTGCAATTCCTGAGGTCATTGCTGGCGACTTCGAATTAAATGAGCCGTTAATTAATAGTTCTCCTCCTGTCACTCCTGTTCTGTCTACATCTTGATATATATGTACAGAATCTATAGTGTCTTCATATTCCCATGTAATTTTCTTCTCTGCTGTTACTTTTGCTCCTTCTAGCAATGATTCCGGTCCGTTACCTTTACTTTCAAAGGTAACAGGAACTTGTATACTATTAGTTCCTACAGGCTCAATAAATTCGCCATAAAAATATCCACTTGTCTCATATCCACTTGCTTTACCACGTTCAACTAACCCTCTTTCAGAAATTTCAAAAGTTATTTCTTTCACTGCTGAACCATCTAACGGTTCAAGAGGTATATTAATTTCCCCTAGTACTGAAACTGATTCTGATTCTGTTCCATCCGCATATCTTATAGTATATCTAGTAAATTCTCCTTCTCCATTTGAAAGCGATAAGTGGGATGGTATAAAATTACTATCCTCGAAATTCAGTGTCATTTCACCATCATTGTGGAAGTATGGCGCCTTATTGTCTCGTACATTGGTATTTGTATATTTTTTCTGTCCTTCATCATCAATATATGAAGTTACATTATTAAAAATCGAAAACTTATATTTTGTCCCTGGTGGATCTCCATCATTTACCTTTTCTGGAACTGAAGCTTCCATAGAAATCAAATCACTATAATCATAGTCTGGAATATTAATAACCATCTCATCATAGCTTTCATTCTTTGCCTCTATTTCATATTTTCCTGTCCCTTCATTATATATAACTTGATTATATTCTGTTTCCACCTTTTTCGATGTATAACTTTCCTCTAAATATGTATATAAGGGATTTATCGCGCTTATTGATGTTTGTGAATTACCAGTTACTTTTAGGGCCGCATATGCCTGTGTGGTCGGTCGCACAGCAGTTAACATTTGTTGTAATTCATTATCATTACTTATTATATTTGAAGTTAATGTAGTATAGAGTGATCCTGGTGAGCTGGCATAGTGAGTAGTTCCTCCTGAAGTAGTATCTCTTACGGAGTCTACAGACATCGTTTCACTGGTATCAGCATTCAAATATTCTGGTATATATTCTGGTACTGATTCCGCATAGCCATGCATACGAAATTCATCCGGCACAGAAATTCCTATTTTAGGGTCTCCTATTGGGGCATGATCTTCATTTACTAAGTTCATACGATAATAGTTAACTGGTGCAGAAACTAACTCATCTTCATCAGTATAACTTCCTGATAATACACTTAAAGTTGCTCCCGCGTTTTCACTAAAATAAAGATAACCGTCACTTCCTAGATACAATTCTTGTAAAGCTTTACTTGAAGCTGAAGTACCATTACTGGTGATGAAAGTATCATCAATAAGACTTAACTCTCCATGGTTGTCTCTCTTAATCTCATGTTCAAGCAACACAGAGTTAGCCGGATCTGTTCCTTCCCTCATTTCAATTCCTATACGTGCGTTAGGATCATCTAATAGCATTACACCTATATTAGATGCTAATGTAGCATTTTTATAATATGTAGTTTTTTTCCCTTCACCTTCGGGAGTAGTGGCAAAGTAAGGTGATTGGTTCAGTGAAAAGGTTATTGTTCCAAAACCTCCTCCTCCATCTGCTAATAACGCATCGTTATCCACTATGTAAGTTAAAGTTTTTCTATCTCCTGATAACTTAGCATCATTAATAAACTTAGCTGTAGTAGGGTATGTACTAACTATGAAAAGCGAAGACTCCCCTACATCAAAAGGATCTAGATCTATTTCTATCTCTCTTAAAGCTCCTTTTTCTAATCCTGCAGTATGGGCAATTTGTATTTCATAGTTATACCTGCCAGTGTACTCTACATAATCCCAAGTCCCTGTTGTCTCTGCTCCTATAGTATATTCTACAGGTGATCTCATAAATGCAACATTACCAGATTCACTAGCTCCAATGGCTTCATCATCAGCTGCATTTACCCCTAACATATATGGAGATATTCCAGAGAATATCAGTGCACTAATTAAACATGCTACTAAAATCCATCTTCCCCTTTGTCTTAAATTATTCATTCTATCACCTCTTGTCTTTCTTATTCAATTAGATTTAGAGTAATAAAAATTACATCAATTCATCATCTGCCTATTTAATTACTCTCATTTTACCATATAGTGTAATATTTTATATTATATGTATGAATTTTTCACATACACTTCACATTTTTTTCACATTTACAAGCCACACTTTTTTCTTAATTTAGATGATTCTGAAGATATTCACTTCTATAAAACTATATAAAAAAAAATCAACTTAAGGTATAATTAATTATTGTATATAATTAATTACTTTACATATACTTGAATATATAATAAATGGTGAAAATGGCAGGAGAGCAGGAGATATGTTATGAATTGGGTAGACATAGTATTTTATTTGATAATCTATAGTTTCTTAGGATGGTGTTGTGAATGCATATATTGTTCTATTGGAGAAAAGAGAATAATTAACAGAGGATTTTTAACAGGGCCTTTTTGTCCTGTATATGGGTTTGGTGGCTTAGCACTTATATATGCTACAGATTTTTTACCAAATCAGGTAATCGCAATTTTTATAGGGGGAATGATAGTTACCTCCTTACTTGAATATGTAACAAGTTTTGGAATGGAAAAACTCTTCCATACAAAATGGTGGGATTATTCAGAGCATAAGTTTAATATTAAAGGGCGTGTATGCCTGCTAAACTCCACTCTTTTTGGAATTCTCTGTGTAATTTTACACTTTGACATACATCCTGTAGTGAAGGAGGTAATTGTTCCCTTAAATGAAGAGCTTAAACTAGGCTTTCTTTTGGCCTTTGCAATATACTTCACTGTAGACTTTTCTACCAGCGTATACTCTGCTCTTGGTATAAAAATTAAACTAGATGGACTTAATAAAATTAGAGAAGATCTGGAAGCAAAGTATAGCGAGTTAGACTCAAAGCTAGAAATTGAAACGTTCCGTGAAAAACTAGAGTCTTTAAAAACTGAAGATGAGCTAGCTGAAAATTTCCTTAAGAAGATTGAGTCTATCTCATTTTTCCAAAAGAGATTAATGAATGCCTTCCCACATCTTAAGCATAAAAGTTTTTTTAAATAATATTACAGTCTATCTTAAAGCTAAGGCCAAAACAGTAATATCGTCTGCCTGCTCTGCTCCCTTTGCGAATTCATATAGGCTACTTAATAAACCATTCACTATATCTTCTGAGCTAAGATCTTTAGAACCAGTTTCACACTCTGAGATTGCGCTATTTTTCATGTTTTCTAAACAGTTAACCAGTCGATTTTCCCCGTAAAGCTGACGTTCTTTACTTATAGCCTCCGTAACTCCATCCGAATATAGTAGTAACTTAAAATCCTCTTTAATCTCAATTATTCTTTCGATATACTGAGTCCCTTCCATTGGTCCTAAAACAAAATCAGGCTCGCTGTCAATAAAAGATATCTCGCCATCCTTATAAAAAAGAGGCGGATTATGTCCAGCATTTATATACTTCAAAGTGTTTTCTCCTAAGTCTATTATCCCCACAAAGGCAGTAACAAACATCATTGTATCATTGTTTACAGCAAGCTCCTTGTTTAGTTTTTTCATCATATCAGAAAGACTCATTTTTAGACCTCCCCTCATAAGGCTGATTGCTCTCATCATAAAGAGTGCTGCACTAATCCCTTTACCAGAGACATCCGCAACGCAAATAAAGTATTTATCCTCTGAGAGTTTTGCAATGTCATAGAAATCTCCGCCTACTTTACGAGCAGGAATTAGCTTTGCAAAGGTATCAAGTCTTGAATCCTTAATTGACTTTGGTAGTAGAGACATCTGTATTCCAGCAGCAGCCTCCATTTCAACGGCAAAACGTGCTTCTTCTTCCGCTTTAACCTGCAATTCCTTAGAATATTTTTCAATTGACTCTGTCATTATATTTATTGAACTTGCTAGCTCATCAAGTTCATTATTCACATGGGTTACATTAAGTTTTGGATTTAATCCTGCACTATTCACTACATAATTTTTGCTAAAATCTGAAATATACTTTACCGGGTTAGTAATATACTTTTCAACAAAGAAAATAATTACTGCAGTTGTAATTAGAGCAATTGTAACTGTTCTTGCTATAACAAACAGGGCATCTAAAGCATGCTCTGTTGTAAAGTTATTAGCAATTTGTGTAAAGCTACTTAAATCTTTAATATGAAAAATTGCTAATACAAATATTAAAATTCCTGCTCCTGTTAATACCTGTTTTTGTACCCCAAAACTAAGTTTAACCTTAGGTGTTCTTTCATTTTCCATTCCTCCTCTATATATAGGAAGAAGCACTAATATACACACTATAGCCGTAATAGTCCAAAACAATCCTCTCAGGGCTGCAAACTCAGAGGGTTCAATTGTTAATGCCACAATATGCAAAGTTACACTTGTTATAATTAGGGCAAGAATTAAAACATAATCAATAATATACTTATTTATCTTATAGATGCTTCTATATCTCCTCTCAGGTATCCTTGGAACAACACCTAGATAGCTAGTAATAAAATGAAAGGCTAGAATGCCAAGGAAAATCGAGGAATTGTAAAACTTTACAGCTGCAACCAAAAACTCTTCCTTTGCAAGTTCATAGTTGAATAGGCCACTTCCAAAGAAATACACAGCTAAGATTGAAAAAGTTGCCACAGTAATTGCTGTTACTAAAGTAACTAAAAGGTATTTTAGTAAAGTACTTGCTGATTCAATTAAAGCAACCCTACCGTCTTTAGGACAAAAAACGGTGTGCCATAGTTTGTATGGCATGTACCCCATAATAAAAGTTCCTATTCCTCTAAAAGCACAGTGTAATACATCTGTAGAACCAGCACTAATCTCTATTAAGACCCCACCAAGTCCTGAAGCAAAGGCAGCAACGGGACCAAATATTAGGCTTGCAGTCATAGGAATCCATTCGGCAAAACTTATTTTATAATTTTCTCCAAAAGAAAATATATCAAAAGAAAAAAAAGATAGTAGCCAATATAAAATAGCCACCCCAGCAAATATCAAAAAATTCTTCCATAATACATTTTTCAAAATCTTTCCATCCTTACACTTCAAATTTTAAACATAGCCTAAGCTCATAAGTCTCATCTTTTCTTAATTATTATATCATTGTTTTCCTATTGTTTTCTTAATAAAATAAGATATACTTATTTTATTAAGAAAATTCAGGGATTCATTCCATTTTATCTACACAAAGCGAGTTAACATGAACATATATTATGTAAACATAACTAAATTTAAAGAACTTGAAGGTTATAGCCTTCTTTCAGAGGAGCGCAAGTCCAAAGTAAACAGATATCTAAAGCTTGAAGACAAGCAAAGATGCCTTGCCGCCGGCCTCCTGCTTCGTTACGCCCTCGGCCCACCCTACCACAACTATCTGAGACACAATGAATACGGCAAGGCCTATTTAACCACACCTAGTCCAAGCCACTTCAACATAAGCCACTCAGGCGACTACGTCGCCCTCGCCATAGACACAGCCCCCCTTGGCCTGGACCTAGAAAAAATAACAGACTTCCATCCCCAAATCGCCAAGCGCTGCTACACCCCAGAAGAGCAGGCATGGCTCACTTCCCAAGGTTCAAACCTTGCCTTTTTCAAACTATGGACTGGTAAAGAAGCTGTGATGAAGGCAACTGGTCTAGGCTTTAATATGCCACCAGAAACCTTTGATATTATGCCTATAGAAAACTGCTTTCATTCCATAAACCATAAGTCATGGTACCTACACTGGCAGCATTTAGATGACACTCATCTGCTTTGCACAGCTAGTGAACATAAGCCTGATCAGATTAATATGAAAGAACTTTTGCCAAGCCAAATTATAATCTAGCATTAATACTAATTATGAAATTTTTGCCAATTTATGATAAAATAAAGTAAAAAGATAATGTAGCAAAATAACCCTCAAATTTAGAAATATAGTGAGGTACCTATGAAAGAAAAAAAAGAATTAATAAATATAGAAGTCCAATCAGATGTTAATAACCTAGACAGACTCATTGGACCAACAGAGTCCCTACTTGAAGATATAGACTTCAGTACAAAATCTATATTTCAGCTACTCATTGCTGTTGAGGAGATTTTCACAAACATCTGTAAATATGCCTATACAAATAATTTTGGCAAGGTTTGGTACAAAATATATCAGATTACTTATAATAAGGATTTTTATATAGAAATAGTTTTGGAAGATGAGGGTAATGAGTTTAATCCTCTCACATCAAAATCTCCAAACATTAATCTAGAAGCACACTCCCGGACAGAAGGCAATTTAGGACTACACATGATAAAAAATTTCGGTTTAAATATTGAATATAAATTTGAAAATAATAAGAATATACTTACACTAAGAAAGGAACGATAATGGATATTAATAAAAGCACAGAAAATAATATTTTAACAGTAAAGTTAAATGGAAGATTAGACACTAACACAGCCCCTACTCTACAAGACTCACTTGAGGATGAGATGGCTACAAATAAAGAGGTAAATTTAGACTTTAGATCTTTAGACTATATCTCCAGTGCTGGCTTAAGAACTTTACTCTTCTTACACAAGAAAGCCAGTGGAGCAGGAAACAGCCTTACTATTTCAAACTGCAATGAAATGATTCAAGATGTCTTCAAAATGACTGGCTTTATAAATATGCTAAATATCAAGTAATCAATTTGCAAAATTTAATGGCCTAGGATTAAAGTTTCCTAAGCCATTTTTTCTTTCCTATAAACCTTCTGTATATGCTTTTATTGCTGCTATACATTCTTTTCCATACTTGTCACACTTCACTTGTCCAATTCCTGAAACCTCCATTAGGTCTACCAAGGTTTTAGGTTCTTTATTACTCATATCAATTAAAGTTGCATCGCTAAATATCATATATGCTGGCACGGACTGCTCCCTCGCTAATCTACTTCGAAGCTTTCTAAGCTCTTTGAATATGCCTTGCTTACCATCTTGAATTTGCATGTACCTACCTGCCTTAGCCTTTGGTATTTTTTCTTTCTTTTCTTTTTCTTTAGGTATTTTTATTTCAAGTTTCTTCTTACCTGATAAAATATCCCAAGACTTTAGGTTTAGAGCTAGGGTTGGATATTCTTGGTCTGTTTGGTTTAAGTATCCTAAAGTAATTAGATTATCGATTATCATCCTTATTCTCTGAGAGTTCTCTTTGCTAATACCGTAAACACTTAGTTTATCAAATCCCCACTGTAATACTTTTTTGTTTTCGCTTCCTGTTAACACATCTATTATCATAACTTTGCCAAACCTCTCACCTGTTCTTTTCACGCAGGAGAGTATTTTTTGAGACTCTATGGATACATCTACTATTTCAAATTTAGTATCACAGTTACTGCAGTTCCCACAGTACATGTCTGGGTTTTCTCCAAAGTATTTTAATATATAGTTTCTTAAACAGTTATTAGTTGTTGAGTAAAAAGTCATTTCTCTAAGCCTTTTGTATGAGTTTTCTTTTATTCTTGCTGCTACTTCTGGATCTATGTCTATACTTTCATCATCTTCTCTACTATCAATTAAAAATTTATTTATCATAAAGTCTTTGCCATTATAGAGCATTAAACAGTGTGCATAGGCTCCATCTCGGCCTGCTCTTCCTGCTTCCTGATAGTAACTTTCTATATCTTTTGGCATATTGTAATGTATAACAAAATTTACATCTGGCTTATCAATTCCCATCCCAAAGGCATTTGTTGCTACTATTATTTTTATTTTATCATAAACAAAGTTCCTCTGATTTTCAGCCCTTTCTTCTTGGGACATTCCTGCATGATACATTGCTGCTGAGTATCCCCTTTTGCATAGAATCTGACAAACTTCTTCTACTTGCTTTCTTGTAGAGCAGTAAATCACCCCACATTTTTCTTCTTTATCTTTTAGAAACTTAAATAAGTCATAGTTTTTTTCACTGCTATTTATTACTTCAAAATATAGGTTTTCCCGATTGAATCCCGTAACTAAAACATATGGATCTTTTAGCTCCAGCATTTGAGATATATCTTCTTTTACTCGCTCTGTTGCAGTCGCTGTAAATGCAGACACCACTGGTCTTTTTTTAAGTTTTCTAATAAACTCAGGAATCTCTGCGTAACTTGGTCGAAAGTCTTGACCCCATTGAGAAATGCAATGAGCCTCATCTACAGTAAGCATAGTGATATTAGTTTTTTCTACAAATTCCAGAAAACTATTTGTCAGCAAACGCTCTGGTGCAACATATATTATCTTGTAAGTTTCATTTACTGCATTCAACAGAACCTTTTCTATCTGCCTTGCTGAAAGGGATGAGTTAATGTATGCAGCACGTATCCCTACTGAATTTAAGGTTTTAACTTGGTCTTGCATCAAAGAAATAAGAGGCGAGACAACTAGAGTAATTCCTTCATTCATTATTGCTGGCACCTGAAAGCAAATTGATTTTCCTGCCCCAGTTGGCATTATGCCTAGCACATCATTCCCTTTTAGAATTTCATTAATCAAATCATTCTGGCCAGGCCTAAATTCATCATATCCGAAGTACTTTTTAAGCACATTATTAATCATTCTGTTTCTCTCCTAAGTATATAGAGTGTTACATTAAACCCAACTTGCCCAATATACTCAATCCTTGTTGCCATACTTTTTAGTACCTCTATCTCACTTATGGCTAGCTCTTCTTCGCTCTTTGCTGAGGTTGGATCAAATGGCTTTCCATTATCCCTGAATTTTAGAATTATTTCATCCTTTGAAATTCTTAGAAATACGTCAATTAGTGGCACTTTTTTTTCAGAGGAATTAACTTTGGCTGTGTTTACCGTCATCTCTTCTACTGCTAGGCCTATTCTATTTGCATTCACTGGCCTTATTTTGTGCTCTAGGCAAAATGTAATTAGATTTTCTGATAGACTTACCGCGTCTTTACTGTTTGCTTCTATAGAAAACTCTGCGCTTGCGCCTTCAAACTTTTCTTCTTTTAGAAGAAGTATGCCTTTAACACCTTCTTTTTTTTGAATTATCTTAATTATGATTAATGTTGTTAGACTTGTTGCTAGCCCTGAGATTGCAAAGCATAACCAGATTATATTCTCATCAACATTTGTCAAAATAATTGCTGCTAAGCAGACAAATGCAAACCCATCTAGAAGTGGTATTGCTAATGCTACTGGTTTTCTGTTGGACACATTATAGAAGTTTTGCAAAGTTGTATTAAATGCCTGAAACGGCAGATACAGTGCAAACATTCTTACAGCAGGAACTAATACATCTAGACTCTCTTTTGAAGTTAATCCAAACCATTTTCCTATAGTTTCTGGTGTTATTATAAAAAAGACTACAAGCCCTATAACTGCAAAGATTAATACTTTACATGCGGATAAAATACTCTTTCTAATTCCGTAATAGTCTTTCTCTCCATATAGTGAACCTGCTATTGGAAGTAGTGCATCTGAAGTTCCTGTTACAAAAATATTAGATACCATCAGTAAATTAGTTAGTACGGTCATTACAGACATACCTATTGGCCCTAGGGTGGTTACTATAATACTATTTAACACTAAGGCTCTAAGTATTGAAGACACTTGAACCAAAGCTTTTGGTAAACCAGTTTTAAATATTTCTAAGGGTACTTCTAAGTGTTTCAAACCTGACAAATCAAAGCGAAAGGTTCTTTGCTTAGAAAAAAGATATGGCATTATTATTAAGCCTCCTACAACATATCCTAACGTGGTTGAAAGCCCTGCGCCCATAATTCCTGTATTTAAAAACTCTATTAGGATATAATCAAAAACTAGGTTTACTGCGTTGGCAACTATAATAATAATTCCAGACATCTGCGGTTTTCCATCTTGCCTTAAAAACAGTGCAAGTCCTGCAGAAAATAGTAGAGCTGGTCCTGTAAATACAATTGGCCTTAAATAGTCTGATAGCATTTGGGCTAAGTCTTCATCACCTGCAACAAGGCTTAAGCTAATGGGTTCCATTAGTAGCTGTACTATTAGCACGAAGACGGCCATCACAGCCAGACCTCCTACTATGGTAACAGTAAAGGCCTGATTAGCCCTCTTTTCATTCATTTCTCCCCTTGCTATGGCAGCAGCAGACATTCCTCCTATTGCAAACAACATATATATTGTGTTTATACAAAATATTATTGGAGCCGAAATCCCTATAATTGCTAAGGCTTCATCACCAAGAAGGTTTCCAACTATTGCCCCATCTATAACGCCTGCTAAAGACATTGCTAGTGATGTCATTATAGTGGGGAACAGATATTCACTAAATTTGTTTTGGACTAAAGTCCCTGTTCTTTCATTCATTTATTTTAATTATCCTTCTTTATATATTATTTTTAGTTATTATTAATATATTTAATTAACTTCTAATCTTACAGATTATCTATTATACCCTTCATCAAAGAATCCTAGCTCTTTCACTGAAGTAAAGAACTTTTTCATATATGTAGGTGTAGTTATTGGCCAAGTAAAACCTTGCCTTAAGAGTGCCTGTGAAGTAAAATCATTTGTGCTTTTAATTGGGACTACTCTTTTACCATGCTCTTGATATGCAATGAGAGAGTTTAGCATTATAGCTTTATTTTTATCAAGCATTGCTAGTCTGCACTCTTCTGTAAATTCTTCCCTTTCACTAGGTCTAATTTCTACTCCTACTTCATTTAAAGATTTTATTACATCGGCTATATAAATATCATGATCATTATATGGATGGAATACTCTTGCTTTACTAGGCGTTTTAGCTAATATTAAAATTGCCTGAGCAGTACAATCTATAGGTGCAAACTCTGTAGTTCCTCCCATATTTTCATATGGAATCATACCTACAATGTTGAAAGCCTTTAAAGTACCTAAAAAATTATTTGTATTAAAGTTAACTTGAAATTCTCCATCTTCTTCACGGGCCATTAAGTTTCCAACTCTCATTATTTTACAGTCTAAACCTTCTATTGCCATTTCTAAAGTATTTCTTTCAGCAATAAATTTGCTATTAACATACTTATTTGATAAATCTTGCCCAAAGTATAGTTTTCGTTCACTTAGTTTTATGTTTTCAAGCTCTAAGTTGTCAATGCTCATTCCACCAACACTTGCAGTTGATATTTGAATAAAGGTGCATTCTTTTTGCTTTGAAAACTCGGCGCAATTTGCTGCCCCAGTCACGTTTACATCTTCAATATCTGTACCACTAGAAAAATGTTTAACATTTGCAGCACAGTTAAAGAAAGTGTCTATTGGCATAGCCTTAAGCTTTTCAAACATTAACTTGTTTGTAACATCTCCATCTATAACTATAATTCTTCTATCAAAAAGTTCTTCATAACTGTTTGAGAAATAGTACACTAACATAGATTTTAGCCTTGATTTGGCAGGAATTTTACCTCCTCTTACAACGCAGTACGCAAGGCCCTTTTCTGTTTCCAAAAATTCTTTCAAAACATGGATTCCTAGAAATCCTGTGGCTCCTGTTATGCATATATTACCTAGATTTCTATACTTATCATTTTTAATTACATCAATGTTATTTTCTTTTAACAGCTCATCTATTTTGCTATAATCAAAGTTTTCTATTTCTTCTAGGCTATTATCTTCTTTTGCCGTTTCCATGCCTGCAAGCTCCCTTGGCGAAGGATTGGCAAATACATCTCCGTAGTTTACTTCATATCCCTTTGCTGCTGCATCTATTGTTACCTGTGTAACTAAAAGGGATGTTCCTCCAAGGTCAAAGAAATTATCCATTGCCCCTACTTTTTCTAATTGGAGTATATTTTGAAAAATTTCGCAGTAGATTTTTTCCTCTTCAGTTTCTGGTGCTACATATTCTCCTTGGTCCATTAATCTTGCTTCTGGCAAAGCTTTTCGATCAATTTTGCCATTTGGTGTCATTGGCATTTTATCAAGCTGTAAATATGCTGTAGGCACCATATAAAGAGTTAAGGTTTTTAGAAGCTCTTCTCTTAGTTTTTCTGGGGCAAGGTCCATGCTTGAAGTGTAATATGCACAAAGATGCTCAGTTTTGTTTATTTTTCTTACCATAACTACTGCTGATTTAATTTCTGTTATTTCTCCTAGAGCCTTTTCTATTTCTCCAAGTTCTATTCTTAGCCCTCTAAGTTTGATTTGTCCATCATTTCTACCTAGTATTTTAACTTTGCCATCTGCTGTAAATTTTGCTAGGTCTCCTGATTTGTAGTAGCGAGAGCCACTATAGGTTACAAATCTCTCTGCAGTCATTTTTTCATTTCCAAAATATCCTCTAGCAACTCCTGTTCCGCCAATCCAAAGTTCTCCTGTCACATGTGCAGGCAAAGGATTTCCGTATATGTCCATAACCTGTTCTTTTACATTAAATAGCGGTGCTCCCACTGTTATATCATCACATGGAAGAATCTCTCCATTACTTGAAACAGTAATCTCAGTAGGGCCATAGGTATTAATAAGAGCCGCATCCGTAACTTCTCTAAGCTTGTTAAATAAGGATGCAGGATATCCTTCACCTCCTGCCATAATAACCTTGCATGATTTAAAGGCCTCTTTTATTTCAGGTAGCTCCATGTATTGAAGCATCCTTGATGGGGTTGCATTAAATGCATCTCCTCCTGTTTCCTTAAAGAGTTTCACAAGTTCTAATGGATTCTTTGCTTCTTCATCGTTTGCAAGAATTAGTGTCAAACCATTCATTAGAGTTGTAAATGCTTCTTTTAAGAACATGTCAAAGCTAACTGTTGTAACTGAAACCATTTTGCATTGATTTTCAACTAAGGCTCTTACATGTACATTTTCTGGTCGGTCTTGAACGTAGTTAATTATATTTTCATGGGTTAACATTACCCCTTTTGGCTTTCCTGTTGAGCCCGATGTATAAATAATATAGCAAAGATTTTCGCCGTTAATATCTACTTCTGGGTTGTTTATATTATTATTCTGAAGCAGACTTTCAATGCTTACAGCTCCTCTTAACAACCTTGTTCCATCAGTTATTATATACTTTGCTCCGCTGTCATCTAGTACATGGTTAATCCTGTCTTCTGGGTAGTCTGGG
>CAYJFM010000032.1:0-24401 GCA_964369805.1 uncultured Oscillospiraceae bacterium | reverse complement strand
CGCGTATTGATTTTCATTATTTACAGCTCCACCCCAATATTTGACAAAGAGCCCTTTTAAGTGCTGTTGATTTTGCAAAGAGATGCAAAATTTAAATTCTTTAAACTAATATATTATCTATCTTAGCCTCTATTAAATTGTTATTGGTTAGATTTAAACAATTGGGTATACTGAATTTTCTTCATCAAGCATGCTCAAGTCTAACTTTTCTTGCTTAGCCATTCTATTTTTGAAGAATGTCTCAGCTGGTTTTGGGAAGAATGCTTGTGTAAGCACATCTTCAGGTTGTTGCATATAAGCTGCAGCTGCTTTCTTTGCGTCTTCTAGTTCAGGTGCAATTAAGTCTGCTGGTCTGCATGTTACTTGCTCTTCATCTCCAAGGATTTTCTTTGCTACTTCTGGATTAACTGGTCTAGCAGTCTTACCATACATACCTTTTACTAATTGCTTAGCCTCATTTGGTACCATTTTATATCTTTCGCCAGTAATAATATTTAGTACTGCTTGTGTTCCAACGATTTGGCTTGAAGGTGTAACTAACGGTGGGAATCCAAAGTCTTCTCTTACTCTAGGTACCTCTCTTAATACATCTTCAAATTTATCCATAGCATTAGCTTCCTTTAGCTGGCTAACTAGGTTAGAAAGCATTCCACCTGGAACTTGATATACTAATGTGTTTATGTCTACTCCCATTAACTTAGGATCTAGTAAGCCACTAGCAATATATTTTTCTCTAATAGGTCTGAAGTACTCTGATACTTGATTTAACAGTTCCATATCGATTCCAGTGTCAAATATAGTTCCTTTAAAAGCTGCTACCATAGGTTCTGTAGGAGGTTGTGAAGTTCCTTCTGCAAATGGTGAAATTGCTGTGTCAATTATATCGACACCTGCTTCAACAGCCTTCATGTATGTCATGCTTCCAAGGCCACTTGTTGCATGAGTATGAAGCTCAATAGGAATTTGGATTGAAGCTTTAAGAGCTTTAATCATTTCAGCTGTATTGTATGGGTCACAAAGTCCAGCCATGTCTTTAATACAAATTGAATCAGCTCCCATTTGCTCTAGCTCTTTTCCTAGTTGTATGAACATTTCGTTTGTATGGATTGGGCTTTTTGTATATGAAATAGTTCCTTGTGCGTGTCCACCAAATTTCTTAGTTGCTCTAATAGCTGCTTCTAAGTTTCTTGTGTCATTTAGCGCATCAAATATTCTAATATTATCAATACCATTAGAAATGGCTCTATCCACAAACTCTTCCACTACATCATCTGCGTAATGCTTATATCCAAGAAGATTTTGCCCTCTTAATAGCATTTGTAATTTTGATTTTTTAAAGTGTTTTCTGAAGATTCTTAGTCTTTCCCATGGATCTTCATCTAGAAATCTTAGACAGGCATCATAAGTTGCACCGCCCCAACATTCCACTGCATGATAACCTACATTATCCATAGTTTCTAGTATTGGTAACATTTCCTCTGTTGTCATTCTAGTCGCGATTAAAGATTGATGACCATCTCTTAAGACTGTTTCTGTAATACCTACTCTTGCCATTGTTATTCCTTTCTTACTAAAGTATATCTACTTAGTTCACCTTAAAAAGTAGATTTCTTAACTCAGAAGCCTACTTAATATTTATTATCTATATTGTTTTTATAATTAGTACAATTATACTTATTTTTTGTAAAAATATCAATATTTTTTCAAATTTTTATTATATTTATCCAAGAATTCCGTTTGTTTTTTCTATATATGTCAGCTATTCCTACTATTCGCAAATTTATTAGCTACCTTTGTAGAGAAAGTTGAACCAATAAAAGCTGAAACCCCAACTGGAATCACTACAGTAATCGGGAAACACAATAACAAAATTGCAATAACCATAACGGGTTTTCTCATTGTAACACCTAGTGCCGTTGCGATAACAACTGCAGTAGCAAAAGCTGGTGATATTCCAAAGATTCCTGCTAAAGCAAAACCAAGGCATGATGTGCTAAAAATTATAGGAAAAAATTCCCCTCCTTTAAGTCCAAAGCTTATACATATGTTTGTTAACACCATTTTTATAAGGCCAATCAGAATAAGAAAATATGGTGTGTAACTGCCCCAACTATCCATCAT
This sequence comes from uncultured Oscillospiraceae bacterium, assembly GCA_964369805.1. Taxonomy (GTDB): domain Bacteria; phylum Bacillota; class Clostridia; order Peptostreptococcales; family Anaerovoracaceae; genus CAYJHC01. The sequence continues at coordinate 22,280 of CAYJFM010000032.1, read as the reverse complement.
AGCCCCAAATTCATGTTCCCCAGAAAACATAGCTAGTGGAAAAAATGCTCCTACTAGGCCTAAAATCATACCACCAATTAAACAAGAAATCACTCTGTGTTCATTAAGTTTACAAGAGATTTTTGTTATAAAGTGCTTTGTTACTATTATAAAGTATCCCGCAAGTAGACCTGTTAAAATCAGAGGCATTGCATATATAAAATCTAAAACACTAATGCTTTCGTTAATCGAAAACCTAGGTAAGCCTGTACTGCCTCCAAGAAAACTACTCCAAAGTGACAATGCTCCAAAGGATGCCATTGCGGCACAACAATAAACTATCACTTTAATCATTTTACCATTAGACCCTACTGCCCTTTTTTCTTCTAAATCATGTGGTTTCCTTGAATTCTCAGAAGTCTCTTTTTTTTCAACCTCATAATTAGCTGCAACGCCTAAAAAAGGTGTTCTAAATATTGCTACTAATGTTGCAGATAAACCCACATTAGCCAGTTCTCTCGCCTGCTCTCCTTTGTACTTAAGCCTGTCTCCAACAAAGCAGCAAAGCCCAACTATAACTCCTGCTAACCCTGCTTCAGGGCCTACTGAGGCTCCAAAAATAAGTGGCAATAGTGCAGCACAAGTAATAATATGAAGCCTATTGTATTCATAGGTTCCATTGCTTTTTAGTTTTAACATGACATCTTCCATTGTTTCTGGGAGTTCACCGTGTTTTTTTTGAAAAAGCCCAATTATGCCACCGCCTACAGTACAAACTATTATAGTGTAAATTTGAAGGCTAGGTATGTAATTGGGAATAAACTCCCAAACAAAAGAAATACCTACTCCCATAACTTTAAGAATAAGCCAAACTATAGTTCCACTTATAAATCCTAAAAAGGCACTAAACAGTATAAATACACTTATTTTTATAAACCTATTCTTCATGACTACCTCCTAACACTTGCCTATATTAAAATACTACTTGTTCCGACCTAAGCTTTCAACCCTTTTATTAAGAATTTTATTAATAGTTGTAAAAAATATAGACATTGTAATAATAGATGCAGTTATATCTGCAATTGGCTCAGACAAAAAAACTGCAAATACATTATCCTCTAAGAAAACCGGTAATATCAAAGCAAGAGGAATTAGTAAAAATATTTTTCTAGTCATAGCAAGTAATAAAGCTGTCTTTGCCTGCCCCAGTGAGACAAAAGTTTGTTGGCAAGAAAATTGCATTCCTAAAAGTGCAATTCCACCCATAAAAATTCTCATCGCCCAAACGCTCATCTCCATAAGTTTTTCATCTTCTAAAAAAATAGAAATGAAAGTTTCTGGTGTAAACATAAGCAGCAAAAATAACGTAGTCGTATAAGTTGTAGCTCCAATAGCAATATATTTGAAAGTTTTCTTTACTCTATCAATATTTCCAGCACCAAAATTATAGCTCATAATTGGTTGACCTGATGATGTAAATCCCTGAATAGGCATAGTCATAAACTGTAATATTGCAGTAAGCACTGTCATTACTGCCACTGCACTATCACCACCGTATCTTTGTAAAGAAGAATTAAGCACTACCATTACAAGACTTTCTGTACTCATCATAATAAATGGAGCACAACCAAGGGCAAGTATTGGCAGGGCTATACTCTTATTTATTCTTATAGTAGACAGTTTTATCTTTATTTTAGTTCTCTTTGAAGTCAAAAATAGCACTGCCCAAGTTGCTGCTGTTCCTTGAGAAACTATAGTTGCAAAAGCTGCTCCCGAAACCCCATAATCAAGAACAAAAATAAATATAGGATCAAGAATAATATTTAAGACACCTCCAATAAGAACCGTTCCCATAGCTGTTTTGGGAAATCCCTGTGATGAAATAAAAGGATTTAACCCTACTGATAACATTACAAAAACAGTACCTAATAAGTATATATTCAAATAGTCTAAGGCAAATGGTAAAGTCGCTTCGCTTGCGCCAAATAGCATTAGTAATGGTTCTCCAAAAACTAAAAAAACAGTTGTTAGCAGGGCAGATGTAATCAAAAGCATAGCTAGTGCATTTCCTAATATTTTTTCCGCTACATCATCTCTTTGCTCTCCCATTTTTATAGCCATGCGAGGTGCTCCTCCATAGCCAATCAGCCCCGTAAATGCCGTTATTAACATAATTATTGGGAATGATATTCCAACACCAGTAAGAGCCATTTCACCTGTCTCCGGAATCATCGCTATGAAAATTCTATCAACAATGTTATAAAGTGCGTTAATAAGCTGGGCAGCTATTGCAGGTATTGCAAGTTTTATTAATAATACTTTTATGTTATCAGTTCCAAGGTTTAAAGTATTCCCCATTTTTTCTAGTCCTTTTCTTCCTACTATTTATGTTAATTATTTTTTCTAACCGGATAATTTACACCTGGATCAATCAAGTAATATACCATTGCTATTGCAACCAGTATTACTGCACCTACACCTGTTGGAAATATCACATATAAGTAGCCTAAATCAACTATGCCTTTTGCTCCTAAAACAGCTGTAATTGCTGTCGCACCTCCAGGCGGGTGCATTACATTTAATATTGTCATAAGACATAATGAGCTTGCTACAGCAATAGCTGCAGCTATCCAAGTATTGTCTATAAAAGTGCATGCAGTTACACCTACAAAAGCACTTAGCATATGTCCAAAAATTACGTTCTTCGGCTGAGCTACTGGTGCTTCAGGCATTCCAAAAAGTATTACTGTTGTTGCACCAAGGGATGCAAGCTGCAAAGTTAATTTTTCATGATCTAGTTTTGTTTCAAAATAAAGCAAAAAGTATATTGCTGCAAAGCTAATTAAAAACATTCCTATTAGCCTAATTATTTTTTTCATTAATGTCTCCCACCTATCGGCAATTCATTATCATAACAGTAAAATAGAGAGTGGCAATGCCACCCTCTAATTGTATTTGCATTAGCTATATATGAATAGTGAAAATACAAACAATTTTATTTGCTAATTATTAGTATAATGTAGCAAATATTTCTCTTATTTCTGCGTCAGAAAGTTCAACATAGTTGTTCCCTAATAATCTTTGTTGATTATCTACTGTAGACTTTGTAAACTCATCAATCTGTGCTTCTGTCATTCCGTATTCGCTAAGTTTTTTCTTAGAAAGAATTTGGTTTAAGAATTTTTCTAACTCATCATAAACAACGTCTTCGCTGCAACCTAGAATGTCAGCAAAAATTCTGTTAGCTTCTTTGATTTTTCCATTTGGATCTTTTTTCATATACATTTTGAAAACTCCAGTGAAGAATGCATAGTTAGCTTCACCGTGAGCAACGTGGAAAGCTCCACCAATTGAATATGATAAAGCATGAACTGCCGCACAACCTGCATTACCAAAAGCAATTCCTGCATAGCATGAAGCGAATGCAAAGTCTTTTAGATATGGTGCTCTATTTTCTTTTGTATTTCCACCAGCAGCTATAATATTTTTATATCCGTCCATAATCATTTCAATAGCTTTTAAAGAGTACATTTCTGTAAACGGAGTAGCTTTTGGAGATAGGAAAGATTCAATAGCATGAATTAATGCATCAATTGAGCTTGTTGAAAATACGTAATCTGGAAGCCCTGCTAGTGATTCTGGCATAATTACAGCAATATCAGCATATGTTGCGTCAACGGCAAGTCCTTTTTTCACTTTATCTTCTACTAATTCAGCAATTGTAACATTAGTAACCTCTGAACCTGTACCACAAGTTGTTGGGATAATAATAAGTTCTTTAACTTTTTTTGCTAAAGTTGGGTCTCTAAACAGTTCAATTGATTTAGCTGGTACATCTAAGGCTAATACTTTGCAAATATCTACAATAGTACCTCCACCAAATGCAACAATTCTATCAAACTCGTAAGCATCCATGTCTTTTTTCATTGCGTCGATCATTAGGTCAGTTGGTTCGCCTTTTCCGTATTTTTCTTGGTAAATTACTGGAATATCAACACCTAATGGTTTTACATATGGATCATACATCCACTCATTTGTTACAAGGATATCTCCCTTTCCTAATTTAAATTCTTCATTAAATCCTTTGAAATCATCAAAGTAAAATATTTTTGGTACAACTCTTAGTGCTTGCATAATTTTTCCTCCATTTTAATTTAATAATACTTTTACAGTTTAAATATCATTAGAATTCTGCGTTGAAACGTTTTGCGAATTCTGCTTTTAGTTCTTCTCTAAATTCTGGATGTGCAATGTTGATTAGACCTCTTGCTCTGTCTTGCAGGGTTGTTCCTCTCATTCTTGCTATACCATACTCAGTTACAATATAGTCTGCGTCACATCTACTAGTTGTAACTGCTGCTCCATGTGCGATAAAAGGTACAATTTTTGATACTCTTGTACCATCTTTAAGAACTGCTGATGAAGGCATTGCAATAATAGCCATTCCCTTTTCATCTTTTGACATAGCAGCTCCTCTAATAAAGTCAACCTGTCCACCAACACCAGAGAACTGTCTTGTTCCAATAGCTTCAGCAACAATTTGTCCCATAAAGTCAACCTCTAGGCAAGCATTAATAGATGTCATTTTACTATTCTCTGCAATTACCATAGGATGATTTACATAGTCAACTGGCATTAACTCTACAAAGTCATTATCTCTTGCAAAGTCATAAAGTCTTTTTGTTCCCATTAAGAATGTTACTATCATTTTTCCTGGGTGAAGTGATTTTGCTTTATTTGTAATTACTCCAGCTTCATAAAGATCCACAACCCCATCAGAAATCATTTCTGAGTGAATACCAAGATCTTTCTTGTCTCCAAGTTGAGCTAACACCGCATCTGGAATAGCTCCAATACCTAACTGTAATGTAGCTCCATCTTCTACTAGAGTTGCACAGTTTTTACCAATAGCTTCTTCTACTGGGCCAATGTTTGGTAGTGGAATTTCAGGTAGTGGGTTATTATGCTCTACAATTTTTGTAAATTCTGATACATGAATTTTTTCACCTACCGTAAAAGGAACTTCTTCATTAACTTGTGCAAGTACAATCTTTGCTGATTTAACACCTTGAACACTGTAATCAGATGAAACACCTATTGTACAATAACCTTCATCATCAGGTTTTGATACCATTACAAGCATAACATCTACATGAAAAATTCCTCTTCTGATATTAATTGGTACTTCGTGGAAAAATACAGGTACAAATTGTCCGTGCCCTTCTGCGATAGACTTTCTCGTGCTACCGCTACAGAACCAAGCTTCAAATCTAAAGTTATCTTTATACTCAGGTTTTGAATATTCACCTTTTCCTAGTGTTACCATATGAGAAACAGTTACATTTTCATATTCTGCAGCATTTTTTACCATTGCCTCTACCAAGGCTAGTGGTTCTGCTACCGCGTGAGCAAATACAACTCTATCTCCAGATTTTATTTCTTTTACTGCTTCATCAGCTGTACATAGTTTTTCTTCGTAAATTTTTTTCCAATCCACTTTGCATCCTCCATTATTTGTTTCTTATTAATCTAGTAAAAACTTCTATTTCTTGAGCATCACTAATTCTAGTGACTTCACCAGATACTATATATTGCTCAAATGACGCACAGTTGTTAGTACAACCACCAATTACTAGAAGCTTGTCATATTTTTCCCCTTCCATTGCATACTCGAATTCAATTTCTGGGTATTCTTTTTTTAAGTCGCGAAATACTCTTCCTCTATCATATCTTGGATTGCATCCGCCACAATACTTAATGCCGACTTTCATATTAATCCTTTAAGTATAATTAACGCCGCTAAGAAATTCTTAGCAGCGTAAATTTTATGGTTAGTTTAGTTCTTAATTTAGAATTAGTTTTTAATTCCTGCAATTGCCTTAGCAAGTTCTTTTTTACCAGCAATATTTCCTTGACGAGCAATCATAATTCTTTGAGCTTGCGGAGAACCTGCACCGTGCATAGATTCAGTTCTGTATCCAACAGCTGCTGCTCCAAGACAAATATTTTCTAAGAATCTTAGAACTCTCATTCTGTCTTCTGTTGAGCAAGTTGGTGATCCTGCGAAATATTTATTACAAATTTCTCCAATTGTTTCACCATTTTTACCAACTACTAAGTCAGATTTGAAATCAGCTTCAGCTGGCATTGTAACCATTAGACCACCTGCAATATCTTCAGCAAGTCTTACAATTTCATAAGGGAACCTTGTGATGTTTTGTTTACACACGTTTGCTAGTAATAAGTCAATTTGATAGTTTCCAGCAGCTGTAGCATATCCTTCAGCTGAGCAAGCAATACCACAGCAGTATAGTGTTTCATTTAAGTGAGTCATTTCAATTAGCTTGTCTTTGATGTGAGAAGCTTTTTGCGCACCATTATAGTCAGCAGCTAATGCAGCAGCTCCGATTACAACATCGCCAACACCAACTTTACATCCACCATATGATTGTCTATGGTATCCTGCAAATCTTTCTACCATCATACCAGCAAATTCAAACTCTCCACATAAGAAGATTCTATCATTTGGAATGAATACATCATCAAATACTACTAAAGCTTCTTGTCCACCGAATTGCTTGTTTCCTAAGTCAATATCAGCGCCTTCTTCAAGTTTTCTAGTGTCACATGATTGTCTTCCGTAAATCATGTAAATGCCTTCTGCGTCTGAAGGACATGCAAATGAAACTGCATAATCTTTATCTTCTTCTCCCATTGCAATTGTAGGCATGATAATGTGTTCGTGTGAGTTGATTGATCCAGTTTGATGTGCTTTTGAACCTCTTACTACGATACCGTCTTCTCTTCTTTCTACGATTCTTAAGAATAGATCTTTATCTGCTTGTTTTGATGGAGAAAGTCCTCTGTCACCTTTAGGGTCAGTCATCGCTCCGTCAACGATAAAGTCTGTTTTTTGAATATACTCAATGTATTTTAGGAAGTTTTGGTGGTAGCTTGTACCATGTTTTTGGTCAATTTCAAATGTTGTAGAGTATACAGCATTGAAAGCATCCATACCAACACATCTTTGGAAGCACGATGCTGTTTTTTGTCCAAGAAGTCTTTGCATTTTAACTTTTTTTCTTAGATCATCTGTGCTTTGGTGGATGTTAGCAAATCTGTTAATTGTTTCGCCTGTAAGATGAGATTTAGCTGTCATTAAGTCAGCATACTCTGGATCATGAGCTAAGTCATAAGTGATTGCCACACAGTTTATTGAAGGTCTGATAATTGGATGATCTATCCAGTCTTTTACTTCTTCGCCAAACATATAAACTCTAGTTTTTAGCTCTCTTAAGCTCTCGATATACTGTTCACCTGTCATTAACATAGTTTTTCTCCTTTTTACTTATAAATTAATTTTTTAAAATATCATTTTTAAGATTAAATTGTTAATCTCTAATCATTTACTATTATACCACAAATTATTTAAATTTTACAAACTTTTGACACAATTTAAATGCCTTTTTTCTTTACAAGTTTGCTCTTTATTATAACTACTGTAGTAATTCTTTACTATTTCTTGTTTAAAATTTGTTTTGCCATATCTAAAAGGTCTTCACTAACTGAATTATCAAGAATTACATCTTTTACTTCTGGAAGTTCTTCAAGCAAAACTTCTTTTACTACGTCCTCTATTGTAAACTGTGCTGATGGACATGATGCACATGCACCAGTTAACCTAACCATAGCTACTCCATCTTCAAAACAACTAAGGTTTGCTCCTCCGTGATGCTCTGCTAGAAGTGGGTCCACCTTTTCTTTTAATACTCGTCTGATTTCTTCTGAAATTTTTGAATTGCTTTGCTCTGTCATATTTATCTCCCTACCTAAATTTATCTTAATGCTCATTTTATTATATAAGAATATTGCTTGTCAATTAATCAAATAAAAAAAATATCATTTCAACAAAATAATCATATTCCTATTTCATCTTTTTTATTTTTTCTTTCATAATAAGAAAGGCTTATTTACCTCTTTTCTTTTCAGTTGTTTTTATATATACTTAGTAAAGACAATTTTGAAGTACTATTCATTTTTCAAATATTTTCTTATACTAAAAACACTAACAACGATTTACACATACAGAATATGAAAGGATAAATATGAAAAACAGTAAAAAATATATAGTAGTTTGCTCTTACCTTGAAGGTACAATTAAGGAGGCTCTTGAGTTTTCAAATTGGGACATTGATGGTTCTACTTTGATCTGTGCTGATGGTGGTCTTAACCTGGTTTTAGAGGAAGGCTACTATGCAGATTATCTAATCGGTGATCTTGATTCTTTTAACAAAGAAAGGCTCAACTGTGCCATGGAGGCTAATCCGGATATGGAGATTATAAAACTTCCTGCCGAGAAAGACCATACAGACACGGCTGTCGCTGTCGACTTTGCAATAAAACATGGCTGCGAAGATGTTTTAATTATCGGAGGTATGGGTGGACGCATCGATCACACTTTTGCCATTATACAAACTCTAGCATCATTAATTGATTTAGGTTCGGAGGATCACTTCAACGCCTACTTGGGGAATGGTAGAAACCTAGTTTTCATTACAAACGATAAGCAAATTAATCTTCCAAAAACAAAAGGAAAATATTTTTCGATTTTCTCTTATGGAGAACGTCTAAAAGGCGTTACAATAAAAAATGCAAAATATAATTTAGATAACTACAATCTAAAAAACACCTATCCAATTGGGGTAAGCAATGAAATCATTTCAGATGAACCAGTTATGATTGAAAAAGAAGAAGGACTTGCTCTTGTTGTTATTTCCAAAGATTAGTGACTATTTGCTTTAAAATGCTGTTATATATTAAATAAGAATTGTCAGCGTTTAGAATTTGCCATTTTGTTTTTTTAATGATATGATACTATGAACAGTGAAAATCACAGATAATGAGGAGGATTATTATATGTACAATACTATTTTAACAGAACAAAAAAATAATATTTGTTATATCACAATTAATAGAGAAAAAGCTCTGAATGCTCTTAACCCTGAAGTACTTACCGAATTATACACTGCCTTCGAAAGCTTTGAAAAAGATGAAAGTGCCCTGGTTGCAATTGTAACTGGCGCTGGAAAAGCCTTTGTAGCCGGAGCTGATATTGCTGCGATGAGCGTTCTCGATTCTAAAGGTGGTGAAGAAATTGCTGCACTTGGACATAAATTAATGAACTATATGGAGAAAATTAACAAACCAATAATTGCTGCAATCAATGGTTTTGCACTTGGTGGTGGCTGCGAGCTTGCGATGGCTTGTGACATTAGAATTGCGTCAGAAAAGGCAAAATTTGGTCAACCTGAAGTTAACCTTGGAATAACTCCAGGCTTTGGAGGTACACAAAGATTAGCTAGACTTGTAGGAACTGGAATGGCTAAGTACCTAATAATGACTGCTGAAATTGTTGGAGCTGATGAAGCTTACAGAATTGGACTAGTAGAAAAAATTACTACCCCAGAAAACTTAATGGAAGAAGCAGAAAGCATTGCATCTACAATCATTGGAAAAGCTCCAATTGCAATTGCCTTATCAAAGAAAGCAATTATGGAAGGTTTCGATATGGAAATCTCTGACGGATCTGCTCTTGAAGTAAAATTATTTGCTGAGTGTTTTGATTCTAAAGATCAAAAGGAAGGCATGACAGCCTTTTTAGAAAAAAGAACAGCAAACTTTATCAATCAATAATGGCCATTTAAATTAAATTTAAAACAGACAGCTGGTAAGTTCCCTCTATAGGAACTTACCAGCTGTCTGTTTTTTTATATACATATTATTTGAGTTACTTATTTTTTTTACCTGTAAGTTGTTCAATTGTGATTTCTACTACCACAAAATTGTCAAAGGCACTACTAATGTACTTTTGAGCTGCATCTTCATGGCCTTTTGAATATTTATCAGAAATTTTAGTTGTTAATGCAATTTTTTCTTCTCTTTCTTCAACAATCCTTGCTGTTCCAAATGCAATCGCACTTCTATAATCTGTTGTAAACTCACCAGGGATTACGTTATCTCTTTCAACAACACAAAAACTCACTTTAGGATCTTTTTTCATAGATTCTATTTTATGCCCCTCTGTTGCACAATGAAAATAAATTTTTTCATCAGCAAAAGTATAGCTTACAGGCACAGCATAAGGAAACCCTTCATCACCTTGCACAGCTAACACTCCACTGCTTCCACAAAACATTACTTCTCTTGCTTCTGAAACTTCCATTTTTCTTTCTTTCCTTCTCATTTCTCTAAACATACTTTCACCTCTTATTAGTCTGCTTTCAATTCTACTTAAATATAGAGTTCTTAATTTGTTATTTCTAAGGTCATTATATATAAAAGGATTCTCAAAAGCAATATTCACTAAACACATTTTCATCAAAATACACTAAGTGGATAATGTTTTGTGAAATATTATTCCCTTATATGCAAAACGAATAAATAAGTGTTATAATAAAGAGTTAGTTAGCAATTTAAACAAAGGAGCCTTATATGAATTTTAAATTTGTACACAATAATATAAACGTTAAAGACCTTGATGCATCCCTTGCATTCTACCATGAAGCCTTAGGCTTTGAAGTCAAAGATAGCATAAAACCAGAAAGTGGTGAATTTATAATAGTATATCTAGGAAATGAACACTCACCACATTTGCTAGAATTAACTTGGCTCAAAGATTGGGATAGAGCTTATAACCTTGGTGATAATGAGTTCCACATGGCCCTTGAAGTTGATGATTATGAAGGAGCATTGAAAAAGCATAAGGAAATGGATGTTGTTTGCTATGAAAATCCATCAATGGGAATTTATTTTATAGCAGATCCTGATGGTTACTGGGTAGAAATTTTACCAGCAAAGTAATCTAAAATATAAAAAAGAAAAGAAGAGTAGATAAATGATTAAAATAGAAAAGCTATCACATGGATACCCACAAAAGGACTTATACAACGATATATCATTTACAATAGAGCCCGGTAATCACTGTGCTCTTATTGGAGTGTCGGGAAGTGGTAAAAGCTCACTAGTTGATATACTGATGGATCCAGAAGAATACATGTTTACAGGAACAGTAGAAATAAATCATCCCGTTAGAATGGGCTTTGTTAGTCAATTTGCCAAAGCTGAATTAAGCTCAATGACAGCTTTTGAATTTATGGCCGAAAGGCATCTTAAACTTCAAAGTGAAATCGATGAAATATGTGCAAAACTTGAAACCACAGAAGACATGGAATCAACACTTGCTATGTATCAGAAAAAGCTTGATGAGTTCGATGCAATAGACGGTTATGACTATGAGAAGAACATTAAATCAAAGCTAAACATTGCTGGACTTTCTCATGTGCTTGAGTTAACCCTAACTCAAATCAGCGGTGGTGAATTTAAGCTTATTCAAGTTATTAGGGAAATGCTCTTAAATCCAGATTTATTGATTATGGATGAACCTGATGTCTTCTTGGATTTTGAGCATTTAAATGCTTTAAAAGAGTTAATAAACTCGCACAAAAAAGCCTTGCTAGTAATAACTCATAGTAGATTTTTGTTAAATCATTGCTTTAACAAAATAATTCATCTCGAAAACACTCTCATTCAAGAGTTTGAAGGTAGCTACATTGAATATAACTTTACATTATTAGCTAAAAAAGCTGAGCAAAAAGAGCAGGCTTTAAAAGATGATATAGAAATCGAAAGAAACGAAAAACTTATTGAAAGATTAAGATTTAGAGCCTCCTATAACTCTGAGTCCTCTTGTGGTAGAGCGCTTGGTTCAAGAGTTTCCCATTTAAAAAGACTAGAAGAAAAAAGAATTCACGACCCATTTCTTCATTTAGAACAACCAACCATTAACCTTTTCACTGAAAATCCGTTGCCACTAACTGAAAGTGGTGATGAAGAAATTGCAATAGAACTTACAGACTTTAATGTTGTCTTTGAAGAGACACTTTTAAACGATGTTAATTTTAATATTGGTGCAAATGATAAAATTGCTATTATTGGTCCAAATGGTGCAGGCAAAACCACCCTACTTAGATCAATTTTTACTGAGGGCACTAATGGTATTAAAATTAATGACAAAGTAAATATGGCTTACCTCTCTCAAAATCAAGGTGAAATCCTTAATGAGGATTCTAGTATTTTTGATATATTCTTTGACCTAGACTTCCCTACTTATGACTCTATTAAGGAGTTTTTAGAGCCATTCTGTTTCAGAGGTGAGATTCTTGATCAACCAATAAAAACACTGTCTGGCGGGGAAAAAAACATTCTCCAACTAGCAATCATTTCATCTACTAAGGCAAATATGCTACTGCTTGATGAACCTACTAGCCACTTAGATACATATTCTCAAGTTGCCCTAGAAAAAGCAATAAAAGCATATAACGGTGGAGTAATTATGGTTTCTCATGATTTTTATACTATAGCTAATTGCGTTGACTATGTAATAATAATTGAAGACAAGACAGCCAGAAAAATGAAACTAAAAAAATTCAAACGAAATATCTATTCTAAGTACTTTAAAAAAGATTACCTACAATTAGAGGAACAAAAAGTCAACTTGGAACTAAGAATAGAAAAACTGATTTTAGACAATCAGTTTGAAAAAACAGCTCAATTACTAGAAGAGCTTGATGGAATTATCACAAATATGATGGTTGATGCCTAAAATATTGTCAGCCGCAAAAGTAGTTCATAGTAAAACACACATTTAAAAAGCCTCAAATTTGAGGCTTTTTCTTATAAGTATTGTTTAGAAATTTTCCTAAAAATTATTTAATCCAAGCTTTCTTCAATAATTCAATCCCTTTAATAATTTCTTCTGCCTTTAATCCTCCATAGCCTATTAATACTTGATTTGTGTACTCATTTGGAATGGCGCCATTGAAATACTCAGAAATTGGATAAACTTTAACTCCAAAGTTTAATGCCTGATCGCACATAGTTTTTTCACCAAGATCTCTATTTAATCTAACTAAAATATGATGGCCTGCTTTTTCTCCTAAAATATCAATGTCTTCACCAAAACTTTTAAGCCCCTCTACCAGTATTTCTCTTTTCTTTTTATATATTTTTCTCATTTTATTAATATGTGATTCAAATTTTCCAGACCTTATAAATTCATTTAATATACGCTGATCTAGTTTCGAAACAGAAGAGCTAAAGAAGCTGTAATCTTCATGATAAATGCTCAAAAGACGCTCTGGCAGAATCATATAACTAATTCTTAGGGATGGAAAAATTGACTTTGAAAAAGTACCAAGATATACAACTCTATCTGCCACATCTATACTTTTTAGCGACGGTAGCACTCTAGTGTCATACCTAAATTCGCTGTCATAATCATCCTCAATAATATATCTTTTTTCACCATTATTCGCCCAATTAAGGAGTTGTATCCTTCTGTTGATAGGCATGCTAACACCCAGTGGAAACTGATGGGAAGGGGTAACATAAACCGCTGTTTTTTCTTTATTTTCAAGTTTTCTTGCTGAAATTCCCCTCTCATCTATATTTATTTGTGATACGTCATGGCCTGTTCTCAAAAAAAAGTGCCTTGCTTTATTATAAACTGGGTTTTCCATTATTAAACTGTAGTCACTTCCTAGAATAAAGCTTAATATTTGTATGATATTATCTGTGCCTGCTCCAATAATTATTTGTTCTTTTGTACACACTACACCTCTTGCCTGATATACATAATCACTTATAGCCTCTCTAAGCTTTTCATCTCCCTGTGGGTGAGATATATTCAGTAAGTTTTCATCATATTCATTAAAACAGTCTTTGCTTATTTTTCGCCAATGATGGTATGGAAACCTCTCACTGTCAACATGGTCTGCAGAAAAGTCTACCAAGATTTTTTGTTCTTCTACATCTTCTTCATCTCTTGCTTCTATATTAAAATTAGCTATAGAAAGTTCATCAACTTCACATGCAAAGTACCCACTTCTTGGTTTTGAGTAAATAAATCCCTCAGCCACTAACTGAGCATATGCATTGTCAACTGTTGTAAGGCTAAGGCCTAATTTATGAGCCAGTTTTCGCTTTGAAGGGAGCTTTTCGTCTGCCTTTATAACATTCTTTCTTAAATCGTATTTTATGGATTCATACACCTGTATATATAAAGGCTCTTCTTTAAAATTAATTGGTAATTTTATCATAATCTCTCCTTATTCTCTGCAAATCTTTTTACTAAAAACCCTAACAGTTTAAAAATCTGACACCTTTAACTTAAAAATCTGACATCTTCAAATTCATAAAAACTGGCACTTTTGCAATCTACAGTTTGAGTATATTATATCACGTAAGTAATGCTTTATTCATAAAAAAGATTTAATTAAGAAAGGATTTTATCATGAACATTAACCCTCGTACTAGAATGCTAATTATCAATAGCCTTGCTGTTGCACTAGTTTTTGTAGCCACAGTTTTTATTAACATTAAACTTCCCTTTGCAGGTAATGGAGGTTTAGTGCATCTAGGAAATGTCCCCTTATTTATCTTTGCAATTCTATTTGGAAGAAAAACAGGCTTTATTGCTGGTGCCTTTGGTATGGCATTATTTGACTTAATGGGAGGCTGGGTAGCTTGGGCACCTTTTACATTTCTAATTGTAGGTGCAATGGGCTATACAGTAGGTTTAATATCTGAAAGCTATAGTTCTAAGCCATACCTTGTGAATCTACTTGCAATGATTGCTGCCTTAGTTATTAAAATTGTGGGCTACTATGTGGCAGAGGTAATCTTGTATGGTAATTTTCTTGTACCGCTTGGATCTATTCCTGGAAATGTGCTTCAAATTAGTGTTGCTATAGTAATCGTCCTTCCAATCGCAACTCGTTTAAAAGAGTTACTAAATAAAAATGGAATAATTACAAAGGAGGCAGCTAAATGCTAAAAATAATGACTCCAGGACCTGTCCAGGTACCTGAAAAAGTTAGGCTTGCTCGTTCAAAGCCGACAACAAACCCTGACCTTGACTTAAGTTTTTATGATTTCTATAAAACTCTTTGCGAAAGAATTGGTAATTTAGTAAAGCAGACTAGCAACTATGAAACCCTTATTCTTTCTGGAGAAGGTATACTTGGTCTTGAGGCAGCTTGTGTTTCATTGATTGAACCAGGAGACCGCGTCTTAGTACTAGATAATGGGATATTCGGTAAAGGCTTTGAAGATTTTGTGAAAATGTATGGCGGTGAAGCGGTTTTGTTTAGCTCTGACTATAAAAAAGGTATTGATGCTGATTTATTAAAGGCTTACTTAGATAAGGATTCAAACTTCAAATGTGCAACACTTGTCCACTGTGATACTCCAACTGGAGTATTAAATGATATAGCAAAAATATCAGCTATATTAAAAAGCTACAATATACTAACCATCTGCGACAGCGTATCCTGTTCCTTTGGAGAGCATATTGACTTAACTGAAGAATCAATAGATATCCTTTGCATGGCATCACAAAAAGTAGTTTCTGCTCCTCCTGGATTAACAATTCTTACAGTGAGTAATACAGCTGTTGAAACTATGATAAAAAGAAAAACACCGATATCATCATATTATCTAAGCATATTAACATATAAAGGTTATTACGAAAAAAAATGGTTCCCATATACAATGCCTATAAGTGATATTTATGGTTTAGAGGCTGCTATAGAGATAATTGAAGAAGATTCTAGCATTATCACTAGGCATAGAAATATTGCAAATGCCACCAGAGCAGCAATAACGGCTAGCGGCTTAAGCCTATATTTAGAGAATGATTATTCCAGCACAGTAACCGTAATTAATGTACCACAAGGGCTAACAGCCTCACAAATTACCACCTATATGAAAGATAACTATGCCATTTTGATTGCAGGCTGCTTTGATTTTCTTTCTGAAAAAGTAATAAGAATAGGACACATGGGTGAAAATGCTAATGCAGCTGATGTTGAAGAAACACTTACAGCCCTTGATAAAACTTTTTACAACTTAGGGGTCAGCTTAAATTGTAAATTATCTGAATATTTCAAAGCAGAATTTTCTAAGGCTAATAAATCATAATGAAAACATAAAACGGCAAGTTAGACTAACATCAGTCTAACTTGCCGTTTTAAAATTTTCCTGGTATCTAGGCTTACAAACTTTCATACATATCTGCAGCTTCGTTTTTTCTCACCGTCTCATTTAAGTTTGTAACCCTAATTTTAATTTCATTAGCCCCAAATCTAATATTAAGAACATCGCCTATAGAAACCTCTGTTCCTGCCTTTGCAGGCCTATCATTTACAGTTACCCTTCCTTGGTCACAAGCTTCTTTTGCAACTGTTCTTCGTTTTATAATTCTTGACACTTTAAGATATTTATCTAATCTCATTCAGTCCTCCTTTTAGGAAATAAAAACGGAGACCAAAGCCTCCGTAATTTTATTCTAATAATTAATCAATTATTTGTTTACTGCATCTTTAAGAGCTTTTCCTGCTTTGAATACTGGAGCACTTGAAGCTGGAATTTCAATAATTTCCTCAGGTTTTCTTGGGTTTCTACCAGTTCTAGCTTTTCTTTCTCTCACTTCAAAAGTACCAAAACCGATAAGTTGTACTTTATCATTAGCTACTAAAGCTTCTTCAATACTTTGGATTGTAGCAGTTACAGCTTCTTCAGCTACCTTCTTTGTCATTCCTGTCTTTTCAGCTACCTTAGCTACTAATTCTGTTTTATTCATATTTTCCTCCTTATAAACCTCTTGGTTATTCTTGTCAATTTAGTAAGCGACTAAGTAATACCATAAATTATTTAGTCGCTAAAATTATTTTACACTTTTCTCTACTGATGTCAATAGGTTTGGGGGATTTATCCTTTGAAATTCTAGTATTTTTTGTGTTTTTCCCCTTTATAAAAATAAAATTTGATTATTTTGTTTTTATACATACTAAATAGATAACATTTTTGTTGAAAAATCAATATTTTCTTTTTTATTAAAAGGTTAGTTTTTCAAACTATTTTTAAGCTAAAGCTTGGTTTTCTACACCTTTCATAACAATGCTCTAATACTCAATTTCAATTAAATTTCACCAACAATTTCTCTAACCAATTGTTGGCTTTTTATTTTTTTATCACTGAATTCTATAGACTCCAAAATTTCTATTTTCACTTCTTCGAGAATTTCACTTTTATCTGTATAGACCGTAGCTATCCTTTGTCCTGAAAAAACATAATCGCCTATTTTCGCCTCAAAAACAATTCCAGCACCTAGGTCAATTGGATCTTCTTTTCTAACTCTACCTGCCCCAAGTTTCTGTGAACAGTTTCCTAATTTATCTGTTTCAATTGTCTTCACATATCCACTTGTAGTTGAATATACATGCTCTATATTCTTGGAGATAGTAAAAAGGCCGTAATCATCAATAACTCTATCATCTCCACCCTGCCCTTTTATCATCTCTCTAAGTTTATCTAAAGCTTTACCATTTTCAATAACTATCCTAGCCTGCTCTTCTGCTTCCTGTATATTTACTACAACCTTTCCTAAAACAGCCATAATTGCAGCTAATTTTATTGAGAGCTCACTTATATCTTCTGGCCCTTTGCCTTTTAAAACTTCTATAGCTTCAATTACTTCAAGGCTATTACCGATGGCCTTACCTAAAGGTTGATTCATATTAGTTATTGCGCAGACTGTTTCCTTGCCATCACCATTACCGATCCTAATCATTGTTTCTGCTAATTTCTTTGCATCCCCAATGCTTTTCATAAACCCACCACTACCACATTTAACATCTAGCAAAATCTTATCACTGCCAGAGGCCAACTTCTTTGACATTATTGAAGATGCAATTAAAGAAATATTATCCACCGTACCCGTTACATCACGAAGCGCATAAATCTTTTTATCTGCTGGAGCAATATGCCCAGTTTGCCCAATAACTGAGAGGCCTTGCTTATTTACAAGTTGAAAAAACTCTTCTTTTTCAAGAGCTGTTCTCATGCCAGGAATGGCCTCCATTTTATCAATGGTCCCACCTGTAAACCCAAGTCCTCGCCCACTCATTTTTGCAACCTTTACTCCCAGTGCTGCTGCAATAGGAGCTACTATTAAAGTTGTTTTATCTCCTACTCCACCTGTACTATGCTTGTCTACTTTAACACCTTTTATTGGATTCAAATCTACTATATCGCCAGATTTTTTCATTGCTTTTGCTAGCACTAACGTTTCTTCTTCATCCATTCCATTTATGCAGATCGCCATTAAAAGTGCTGCCATTTGGTAATCTGCAATTTGGCCACAAGTAAACCCTTCTATTGCATATTCTATTTCCTCTTTATTTAAACTATGCCCTTCTTTTTTCTTTATAATTATTGATCTAATATCCATAGCTTACCTCACTACTTTACAGTTTCAAGAACCTTAACAACTTCGGTAATTTCCCTACCTATAGGTGGTTTCCTTACTTTGAATATTTTAGCAATAGTAGCAGCAATATCTGCAAAGCTGTCCCTTGTACCAATATTATTGCTATAGTCTGGATTCTCCCATAAAGCTTTAGTTACAAAAATTGCTGGAACTCTTTCTCGTGTATGGTCTGTTCCTTTAAATGTAGGGTCATTTCCATGGTCAGCTGTTAAAATAAGTAGGTCTTCTTTTTCCATGGCGTTTATTATTTCTGGCAACCTTACATCAAATTCTTCAATAGCTTTTCCATACCCAATCGCATCTCTTCTATGTCCAAATTCAGAATCAAAATCAACCAAGTTTGTAAAAATCAGTCCAGAAAAGCTCTCCTTTATTCGTAAAATTGTTTCATCTACGCCTGCCATATTGCTCTTAGTATGAGTTTCTCTTGAAAGTCCTACACCATTAAATATATCACTTATCTTTCCTATACCATAAACCTCTATTCCTTTTTCTACCAAGAAGTCCAGCACAGTAGCTTCTGGTGGAGACACAGAGTAGTCCTTTCTGTCAGGAGTTCTTTTCCTGTTTCCATCTACTAACTTATATGGTCTTGCTATTACCCTTCCACATGCCCAGTCGCCAACAAGCATCTCTCTTGCTTTTTTACATATAGAATACAGCTCTTCTAGTGGGATGACATCCACATTTACAGCAATTTGCAATACACTATCAGCTGAAGTATATATAATTACTTCCCCAGATTCTTCATGCTTTGGCCCTAGTTCTTCAATTATTTTAGTGCCTGAGGCTGGATAGTTCCCTATTGTTTTTCTCCCTATGTTTGCTTCAAATTCTTTTATAAATTCATTTGGAAATCCATTTGGATAAGTATTAAAAGGTATCTTTGTTTCAATTCCAGCAAGCTCCCAATGACCTGTTGTAGTATCTTTGCCTAGAGACTTTTCTGATAATCTTCCATAAATGCCTCGCGGCTTTTTTATAGCCATGTTGGATGCTTCTAGACCGTCAATATTACAAAACCCTAGCTGTTGTAAATTAGGAATATTCAAATCAGGCTTTCTTTCTAAAATATGTAAAAAGGTATTTGCTCCTGTGTCTCCAAAATCATTTGCATCTGGCATTTCACCAACGCCCAGGCTATCCATTACAATCAAAATTACTTTCATCACGCTCTCCTTAATCAATTTAAATTATTTGATAAAGCTTACCCTCAAGAAAGTCATACGAAATCAACTTATAATTAACTCCATTCATATTGCCCTGATATGCTTTTTTAAATCCACCCTTCGTATGAAGGTGGCCAAAATAGGCTTCACTTACATTATATTTCTCATATAGTTTAGTAAAAAGAGATGGCTGCCCCTTATCATTAGTTGGAGGAAAATGAGTCACGCACACTATAGGCTTTCCAGTCTTTGCCCCCTCAACTAAGGAACTCTCTAATCTTAGAGCTTCTCTTTTATATATTTTTTCATCATCTTCTCCAAAGTCTGAATCTCCTGGGCACAGCCAGCCTCTTGTCCCACAGATAACCATCTTCTCAGTTTCAAAAGCTTTATTTTGAAGAAAGTATAAGCTATCAAACATTGAATTTAGCTTTGTAATTCCTGCCCACCATAAGTCATGGTTTCCTTTAATTAAAATTTTATTTCCTGGGAGGCTATCTAAAAAATTCAAATCAGCTAAAGCTTCTTCTAGCTTTAGTCCCCAAGAAATATCTCCTGCAATAATTACAATATCTTCTTCAGTAACCCTTTCAATCCAGTTCTTTTTAACTTTTTCACTATGATTTTCCCATATTTCTCCAAATTTACTCATTGGTTTATCTACCCTAGGATCAAGGGATAGGTGTAGGTCTCCTATACAAAATAAATGCATTTAATCCTCATTTCCTTCAAGAAAAACCTGTGTATTTTCATCATTTAACATAGATATTTTCTTTAGTTTACTGTTAATCATTCTCGTCCTTGTTCCTACTAGTTTTTCTAAACTTTCATTTGCTTGTGTTATTTTTTTCTGTGTGGCTTCTAATGTTTCCTCAAACTTTGAAAACTCATTCTTAACAGCGCCAAGTACATTCCAGACCTCACTAGACCTTTTTTGTATGGCCAGTGTTTTAAAGCCCATTTGTAGACTATTTAATAATGCAGCCATAGTAGTTGGCCCAGCAATATTTATCTTATAGTCTCTTTGTAAGGTTTCTACTAGCCCCATATTAATAACCTCAGCATAAAGTCCCTCAAAAGGCAGAAACATTATTGCAAAATCCGTTGTAAATGGAGGTTCAATATATTTTTCCGAAATATCCTTTGCTGCTTTTTTTATTGCATTCTCAAGATTCTTTTTTGCAATAGCAACTTCTTCTTTTGATCCACTATCAATTGCATCCCTAAGGTAAGCATATGCATCACCTGGAAACTTAGCATCAATGGGTAAGTAAACTGATTTTCCATCACTGTCTCCTGGCAGTTTTATAGCAAATTCCACAAACCCCTTCGATTCAGGTGAAACTTTTACGTTTTCCTCATACTGCTCTTTTGGAAGTATTTCTTCCAGTATTCCCCTTAGTTGAATTTCTCCAAGAATACCCCTACTTTTCACATTAGTAAGTACCTTTTTTAAATCTCCAACACCACTAGCTAAAGCCTGCATTTCTCCAAGCCCTTTATAGACTTGTTCCAACCTCTCATTAACTAGTTTAAAGGATTGACCTATTTTATCATCAAGAGTTTTTTGCAACTTTTCATCCACAGTTCCTCTCATCTTTTCTAATTGAGTATTATTGTCTTCTTGAAGTGACTTTAGTCTTCTTTCCATTGTTAATCTAATGTCTTCTAGCTTTTTATCATTTTGTAATGTTGAGTTATTCACTTGCACAGCCATTTGGTTAATATTGTTATTTAGAACATCGATGATAAGTTGATTTTGACCTTGAATATAAGTAGCTAATTGATTGCTATACTTAAGGTTTTCTTCCGAAACTCTCTTTGCGACAGATGCCTCCATATTTTTTAATTTAAAAATAAGTATGGCAACTATGCCTAACAGGCATACTATTAAACAAATTATAATTATATCCATAAACTCTCCTATATTTAGCCTTCCCAATAATTCTTGACTATTAGCCTAACAGGTCTTCTATAACAACTTTTGCTATTAAAATACCTGCTGAAGCAGGAACCATCATCATGCTAGCCGGGGTTCTTTCCATCGTTTTCTTTGGTTCTTCCTCCGAATATATTACTTTAAGGTCGCTAATCCCTCTACTTCGCAATTCTTTTCTTATAACTTTTGCTAGGGGACAAATTTTAGTCTTTTTTATATCCGTACACATTAACTTTGTAGGATCCATCTTGTTCCCTGTACCCATAGATGATATTATTGGTACACCTATTGATTTAGCTTCAACAACCAAGTCAAGTTTAGATGTTACAGTATCTATAGCATCAATAATATAGTCATATTCCTGTAAATTAAACTGACTCAAATTATTTTTTTCAAGAAACTCCATTATACTCTTTACTTTCACATTAGGATTTATATCTAATATCCTCATTCTCATGACTTCTACTTTAGATTCCCCTATATTGCTATGTGTTGCTATAATTTGCCTATTAATATTTGTAACATCAACTATATCTCTATCAACAATAGTAATATTTTCTATTCCGCTTCGTATTAGGGTTTCAACTACATAGCCTCCTACTCCGCCTATACCAAATACAATTACATTTGCACCCTTTAATATTTTAACTCCATCAGTACCTATTATTTTTTCTACTCTAGTAAATTGATTCATGTCTTTCCCTTTGTTTCATTAGTTTTCCTATAGTCTTATAGACTATATCCGTATCATATCCCAGTGAAGAAAGCCTTCTTCCAATTTTGCCTAGAAGTTTTTCATCAATTT
>CAYJFM010000031.1:21426-25951 GCA_964369805.1 uncultured Oscillospiraceae bacterium | reverse complement strand
AAATTTCTTCAATTTCTACAATAGCCTCCTTTAAGGTCAAGTCCTCTCTAGAAATATATAATGCTGCTGCTGAGTTTAAAACTACTGCATCACGTTTAGCACCCTTCTCTCCCATTAAAATTTTTCGTGTAATTTCAGCGTTTTCTTCTGCAGTGCCTCCCAGTAAATCTGATTTTTCATATATTGCAAACCCATATTCCACCGGATTTATTTCATAGGTTTTATACCAGCCACCTCTAATTTCACAAACTTTTGTAGGTGCAGAAATTGATATTTCATCCAGCCCATCTGTGCCATAAACTACCATAGCACGTTTAACTCCAAGCCTTGTTAATACCTCTGCAAGTGGTTCTACAAGGCTCTCATCATAAACCCCCATAAGCTGCATACTTGCACCTAATGGGTTAGAAAGTGGCCCCAGGATATTAAAAATTGTCCTAATTCCCAGTTCTCTTCGCACAGGGGCAACATTCTTCATTGCACTATGATATAGTGGTGCAAAAAGAAAGCAAATCCCTATATCATCAAGAAGTTCCATACTTTTTTCAGGCGCAATATCTATTTTCACACCTAGCGCCTCTAAAACATCCGCAGAGCCGCATTTGCTTGAAGCCGCTCTGTTACCATGCTTTGCAACAGGAACTCCGGCGCTTGCTAAAACTATTGCAGATGTTGTTGAAATATTAAATGAATTTGAACTATCACCACCTGTACCAACAATTTCAAGTGCATCTTTGTCATTCAATAGTTTTGTGGCATGTGTACGCATGTTTTTTGCAGAAGCGACAATCTCATCAATAGTTTCACCTTTCATTGCAAGTGCTGTTAAGTAAGAGCCTATTTGAACATCTGATGTTTTTCCACTCATAATTTCATCCATAACATCATATGCTAACTCTGCTGTTAAATTTTCTTTGTTTAATAGTTTAAATATAGCTTCTTTTATCATAGTTTCCCTCCAAAAAATTCTTAATTAGTGTTTTCCCACAAGGAGTTAGTATTGATTCAGGATGAAACTGAACTCCGAAAATCGGATATTTTATGTGTTCAACTGCCATAATTTCATGGTCCTCTGTTATTGCAGTTACCGACAATTCACTTGGCATCGTACTTTCCAATGCTGCCAAAGAGTGATATCTTGCGACTAAAATTTCACCTGTCACTCCTTTAAATATACTGCTTGTTCTAGTTATAATTTTAGATTGTTTCCCGTGCATAACCTCTTTTGCATAGCCAATTGTCGCTCCAAATGATTCACAAATTGCCTGATGGCCTAAGCAAACTCCAAGTATGGGATACTTTGTATGCAGCTTTTTTATAACTTCAAGGCAAACCCCTGCATCTTTAGGCCTTTTAGGTCCTGGTGATAAAATGATATGAGTAGGTGCTAATTCATCTATTTCTTCAACTGTCAGTTCATCATTTTTTATAACTTTTACATTTCTATTTATTTCACCTATCACTTGGTATAAGTTATATGAAAAACTATCATAATTATCAATTATTAAAATCATTTTTTCCCCTCCAATACAGACACTACTGATTTTGCTTTATTTATACATTCTTCATATTCGCTTATAGGATCTGAATCCATTACAATCCCTGCACCTGAGCGAACAAAAACTTTTCCGTTTTTCTTAAAAGCGAGTCTTATTGCGATGCAGGTATCGATATTTCCACTAAAGTCCAAATATCCAATGGCTCCACCGTAAATTCCTCTTTTTTCTTTTTCTAGTTCATCGATAATTTCCATGGCACGAATTTTTGGCGCTCCTGACAATGTTCCTGCTGGAAGAATTGCATCAATTACATCTAAGGCATCTTTATCGCCTTTAACAACTCCCGTAACCGTGGATCCTATATGCATGACTGTCGAGAATTTCAGTATCTTCATATAATCTTCTACATTAACTGTTCCAAACTCACTAATTTTCCCAATATCATTTCTTCCTAGGTCTACAAGCATATTATGCTCTGCAACCTCTTTTTCATCTGCCAGCAATTCCTTTTCAAGGATTAAATCCTCTTGTTCTGTTTTCCCCCTCTTTCGTGTTCCAGCAAGAGGATATGTCATCACTTTTTTATCCAAAACTTTTACCAAAGTTTCAGGAGATGCACCTGCCATTTCGATGTCTTTACTAGAAAAGTAAAACATATATGGCGATGGATTTTGGCTCCTGAGCTTTTCATAAACATCAATGAGGCTTCCTTTAAAATCTGCGCTAAGCCTGTTTGAAAGTACCACCTGGAAAATATCACCCTCATATATATATTTTTTTGCTTTTTCAACCATTTCGCAAAACTCCTCTTTACTGAAAGTTGCTTTGAATTCAGATAAGAGTGTTCCCTTTTCTTCTTTTGCAAGCTCTCCTGAAAGCATCATTGTCATCATATTACGAATCTCACTTGCAGCTTTGTTATAGTTTTTTTCAAGCTCATCAGTTTTAATATTTATAATAAATATTAGTTTGTTTTCTACATTATCCACTGCAATAAGTTTATTAAAGAGCATTAAATCTACATCATTAAAATTTTCATCATCTTCTGCATTTAGTTTTAGTTTAGGTATGCTGTATTTAATAAAGTCATATGAGAAGTACCCCACAAGTCCTCCCGTAAAAGGGGGCAGGTTCTCTAACTTAGGGCTTTTGTACTCATCTAAAATTTGTCTAATGTATTTATGCGGAGAGGTATCCTTAATTTCAAAAGACAATGCAGAATTTATCTTGATATGGTTATCTTTTGCAGTTATTTCTAGAATCGGATCATATCCTAGGAAGCTATACCTTCCAAGATTTTCTCTATCCTCACAAGATTCTAAAATAAATACATTTTCACTGATATGTTTCAATTTTCTATAAATATCCATAGTTTTCACATTCAAAGAAAATGACAGGGTTACAGGAATTGATTTGTAATCAGTCTCCTTTAGTATCTCTTTCATTTGCTCCAAATTTGGGTAATAAGCCATAATAATTTCCTCCTTATGTACATTTTTTCTCCTGGTCAAAAACAAAAAAGTCCTTGACAGGAATTAACCTGTCAAGGACGAGAATACAAAATACCCGCGGTACCACCTTGATTTGTAAATAAAATTTACACACTTAGCGAAATGCCATCACATTTCCGACTACTTACGTAAGCCAACACGTCTTGGAATACTAGGGATTTCTCCTTTTGACCAAGCCCTCAGTGGTCCATTTAATAAGCAGTTACTATCAGGATTCCAGCACCCCTGACTCTCTGTGAGTTCTTTTCTTATTTTTATCTCCACTTCAACGGTTTGATATATTAAATATTCCTCATATTAACATACTTCTATATGGCTGTCAATGGTAAAATTATTCTGATAGATATTTATATATGCTATCTAAATAGCTAATCAAAAGTGAAGCATCTATGCCTTAATTTGTATAGTTTTTACTATGAATGAAAAATAAACTAAATGGAATATCCAAACAAAGAACAAAATTATTTGCCCTATCTGCACATCCATCATCATTATAAAGCCTATGGTCATTAAAAGGGTGACAGTTATCATAACTTTTATTTTTGTCCTTACTGTCATTCCCTGCCCTTTTACATAGCTTTCTAAATTGTTTTTATATAGCTTAGTTCCTTTAAACCAGCTATCTAATTTTTCACTACTTCTGCTAAAACAAAAACCTGCAAGAAGCAAAAATGGAAAAGCAGGTAACAATGGCACTACAGCTCCAACAGCTCCAAGCCCAAACCCAAGGAACCCTACACAAAGATATACGTTCTTTTTAATTCTCACTTTTATTTAACCTCTCTTTTCTCATAGAAATCAGTTGTATTATCCATTAACTATTCCTAACTGTTTCCATGTGCAAAACCCTATCAGCAATCTTTATAGTAGATTTCCTGTGTAACACCAAAACTACAGTTTTTTCTCTGCATTCTTTAATTGAGCTTAAAATAACAGATTCATTTAAACTATCTAGATTACTTGTAGGCTCATCTAGTAAAATTAAATCTGCATCATGTAAAAATGCTCTTGCAATGCCAATTCTCTGCTTTTCTCCACCGGATATAGTATCGCCCAGTTCACCAACCTCTGTGTCATAACCTTTTGGTAAACTCTAATAAATTCATGCAGCGAGGCTTTTTTTGCAGCCTTTATAACTTCCTCTTAGCTTGCATCTATATTAGCGATTTTTATATTATTCTCTATGGTATCGTGGAAGATATGTGTCTCCTGTGTCACATAGCTTTCATTCTTTCTAAGGCTATTAGTATTAATACTTTTTATGTTTTTGCTAGATATTAACACTTCACCTTTTTGCACATCATAAAATCGCATAAGCCCCGAAAAAAGAAGTATTACTAGATTAGTAAATGAGTAAGTTCTTCCTATCTGAGTTCACTACATTTAAAAGCCTATGGGAGATAAGAATAATAGTTTTTGTTTCTGCCAATTCTTTTATTACCTGCATAATGGCCTCCTCACTATCTGCATCAATATTGCTAGTAGCTTCATTGTGACTACCCTAAACCGCTCAGC
>CAYJFM010000031.1:20153-21416 GCA_964369805.1 uncultured Oscillospiraceae bacterium | reverse complement strand
ATTCCCCGCATTAAACTCAATCAAAGCAAATATTATTCCTAATGCTGCACCACCATAAGCAATTAAATCCATAATGATTATAGAATTAAGCTGCATGGAAAGCACTTTCATTGTGACTACCCTAAACCGCTCAGCTTGCATATTCATTTGCTTATGTTTGTATTCATCAGAACTATAGATTTTCAGTGTATTTAGTCCCTGTAAATTCTCCAAGAAATTATCTCCAAGTCCTACGTATTCTCCCCAGTATTTTGCAAATAGCTTTTTTGCAAATTTCTGTACAAGTATAATAGAAATTGGAATTAATGGAACGCATATAAATAGAATTATCGCCACTTTAATATCAATAAATGAAACTACCGAAAATAAAATGACAGGTGAAATCATGGAGTAGAAAAATTGTGGTAAGAAGTTTCCAAAATATGTTTCTAGCTGTTCAACACCCTCCACTGATATCTGTAGGAGCTCTGCAGATGATAACTTCTTTGTATACTTACTTCCCAGTTTTACTACCTTATCATAGATTCTTCCCCGCAGAATATTTTTCACTGCTTTTGATGCAAGGTAACTTTGTATGTTTGCAAAGTATGTAGTGCATACTTTTACCCCTATGCAAAGTATGATTATAATTCCATACGTAAAAAAATCAGCTAATAGAAGTTTTTTATCTATCAAGCTACTCAAAAAAAGGCTTATTGTTATCATTAAAATGATGTTTGAAACAAGCCCAAGAACCTGCAAAACAACATTTTTTGCTATATGGGAAGATGCATTGGGAACTTCTTTAATTAATCTTTTCTCTATCACTTATTGTCCTACTTTTATTGTATTCTTACTCAAATTTTTCTTCAAAGGGATTTGGTTAGTAAAAACTAACTTCGTTCTAATTCTAATATATAACTGCAAAAAAATCAAGTCAGCTTTCTTCGTACAAATTCATGCAAATTTTGCGACTGTTTTGCGTTACAATTTAATCTACATAAAAATAGTGTAGCAACTCTTGTTACTACACTATCAAGTCCAAGTATTTAAGGGCTCCACAAAAATGCCCTCGGTCCTTTTGCTCCTCTATTATTTTATCCTACTATTAGATTATGATTAAATTTACTCTTCATCTTCATCATCATAGTCCACTACAAAAGACGCTAGATATTCCATGTTTAATAAACGGTGTTCTTCTTTTTCACTTGCTGTAATAGTTCCTGTTTTCATTTTTTCTGTTAGTTCATCTAATTTTGCTTTATCATTTTGAAGTTATTGGAA
>CAYJFM010000031.1:11787-20143 GCA_964369805.1 uncultured Oscillospiraceae bacterium | reverse complement strand
AAATTATAACTAAGCTAAATAATATATTTTATGTTTTCATGTTTGTATTTCTAAATTTTTACTTTCTATATTTATATCATACTAGCATTGATTTATCAACAAATTAGGTATGTGGAAAAACACCAAAACTATTGTTAAATAGAACAAAGCACCTTTTCTAACTTTGTTCTAAAGAAGACTTCAACTTGATTGTATTAAGAAATTAACCGCCTAGTAAGAGTCTGAGCAGTCACTTTTTCACATTTAAGTATATATCTCAGCTTTCACCTGTGATATACTCAACGTAAGTTAATTTACTGATATCATAAATGGAGGGTAAAATGAAAAAATTCAAAAAAATGGGACTAATTTTACTAACTTTTACAATGATTTTTGTTCTTGCTGCTTGTGGCAGTGACTCTGGGGACACTAGTGGAGATAGCGGAAGTGCTGCTGAAGGTATGACAGCTGCTGAATTATTAGCTGTTTACGAAATGCATACTGGAGCTGATGCGGAAACACCGTTCATCCAAATGAACTATGACCAAGTTGTAGAGGCCTTTGGTGGAGAAGAACCAATCAAAGATGAAGACGATTCAGAGGGAACATCTATGATTTACTACTATCAGGCAAGCGATACCGAGGGCAATGTAGTATTTTTATTTGAAGATGAAGATGGTGTATTAGAGTGCTTATCCGTATCAACTACAATACCATCAGAATAACTGAAACTAAGTTCTAATTTACCGAATAAAATATTAAAACGCCTAAGTAATTGTTCATCTTACAATTACCTAGGCGTTTTATTTTAAATAAAGCTCTCTATATTCCCTATACTTACTTTCTATTAGAAAACATCTGATTTCAAATCTAGCCCAATCCCATTTTCTCCCCAGTATTCTATGTAGGCCTCATGGGTATACACCTCCCCAGTTGCTGTATCATAATATATTAGTAAATCTGTCTCTTGGCTTCTCTTTGACTTTGCATCTCCTAAGGCGTTTTTAGTAATATACTCATCAAATTCAGCAGCAAAAGCAGTTACCCATGCCTTATCGGCTGCACTATGAAAACCACCCCAGGTTCTGTGCTCAATAATTACATCACCGTTTCCAGCTGGTGAGCCCCCGCCAACACTAGTATCCCATCTTGCCACTATTTTTCCACCCTCTGGAACAATACTAGAGTTAAGATTATACACCGTTGTTATGGCAGTAATTAGATTACTCGCACTTTGAAGGTCCGCAGTTTCCTTTGCTTCCTCAACATAGCCAGTAACGCTTGGTATCGCAACAACCGCTAGTATTGCTATAATAGCAATTACTATTATTATCTCCATAAGGGTAAATCCCTTAACTCCAATTTGCTTTACTCTTTTCATAATTATGTATTCTTTCTCATATCCTTTTTCTTAATAGTTTTCTAAAATTATTCTTTCAGTATTTAATATCCCACCTGTTACTAGCACTACTGTTTTTTTATCTGCCTCTCTAAATGCCTGTCTAATAGCTTCATCTGGATTATAGATAACTTCGTAATCAGCCTTCAGCTCGTCTAAGACAAGTGATACCTCAGAGCAAATTTTTTCAAGAGGCTCATCTGTTGGGTCAATCTCAGTTACAAAACACTTATCTCCCCTTCTGCTAATTATTTTTGGCAAAGAAACTCGCCTACTAAATCCTCTACTTCCAGAACATCCAAAAACAGTAAAAACTTTATATCCAGGGTATTCTTCATTTACAAAATCAAACAAGGCCTCAAAACTCATTTCATTATGCGCATAATCTACAATTCCAAATTTGCCCTCTGCTTCGTTTTTTAATATTTCCATCCTACCTTCAGCTTTAGCCATTACCAAACCTCTTTTGATATTTTCTATTGGAATATTAAGTTTATGACACACGGAGATAGCACAGATAGCATTTGATATATTAAATTTTCCTTTCATTGAAATTTTAAATTCTTCATCAAAATCATTTGTTCTCACTTTAAATATTAGCCCTTCATTAGTGCCTGTAATATCATAGGCAAAAACCTCTGCAGTATCATTTTTAGTACTAAAGGTTATAACTTCTTTGCAAATGCTACTAGCTATCGCTGCTTCCAACACCTCCTCTGCCCCATCAAAATCAAGATTTATGCAGGCAGTCTTAGAAAAGTTCATTAATAGTTTCTTTGATTGAAAATAGTCTTCGATGTCAGTGTGCTCCACTCCACCTAAGTGATCCTCCCCTATATTTAAAAAACATCCTATGTCAAAAACAAGACCTCTAGTCCTTCCATATTTTAAAGCTTGGCTTGATACTTCAATTATACAATGCCCTATTCCATTTTCTATAGAGGAATCTAAATGTTTATATATATCTAAGTTCTCTGGTGTAGTCAGGTGAGATTTTATTTCTTCACCACCACAGTAATTTGCAATTCCACTAATTAATGCTGTCTTTCTAGGGTAAAGAAATTCATTGAGAATACTTTTAATCATATAAGTCGTAGTTGATTTCCCTTTCGTTCCTGTTACACCAATAAGATCTAACTTTTCCCAGGGCTTATCATAAAATATTTCTCCTAGTGTAGCCATCGTTTCTGAAATATTTTCTACCCATACAGCTTTTCCTTCAAACACATCAAACTCATGTTCTTCTAGCACTACAGCAACAGCACCACGTTCTATAGCCATTTCTATATACTCTTGTTTAAAATGAGCTCCCTTTACAATAAAAATACTGTTTTTTTCTACATCTCTTGAATCAAAAGTGATATGCTCTATGTCCCTATCAATTAAGCTTAAGTCTACTTCACTTGCAATTAAAAGTTCTTTTTCCTCTAATGCGCTTAAATACTCCCTCAATTTAATATATTTCATAACTCCCCAATATGCAGACACACTGCTCTTTCATTTAATTTTCTGCCTAAGCATTTACTTTTTATACAAAAAACCCACCAAGCTATGCTTGATGGGTTCCGTTAAAATTCTATGTATTTGCACTCGCTATAATTTATTTAGTTCTACTAGTTCTTCAATTAAGCTATTTAGTTTTTCGTCCATTCCTTCATCATCAAATTGACAAGTTCCTACAGCGTGATGTCCACCACCGCCATATTTTAGCATTAGCTTTCCAACATTGACTGTTGAAGTTCTGTTAATTACACTATATCCAACAGCTGCCGAACAACCTTTGCCTCCTCTTCCACTTACTATCCATACAGATATATTAGTTTCTGGATATAGGCTATAGATCATAAATCTGTTACCTGAATAGATAGTCTCTAAGCCTCTCAGGTCTGAAATTGCTATTTCTCCTCTAACTATAGTATGCTCATTAACCATTTCTTTGAATTTTTCAGTTTGTTCAAAGTAAAGCTCTATTCTTTCTTTAACGTCAGAAATTTCTAATATTTCGTCAATAGACATAGTCGCACACCAGTCAATTAATCTTTCCATCAACTGATAGTTACTAATTGTAAAGTTTCTGAATCTGCCAAGACCTGTTCTTGGGTCCATTAAGAAACCTAGTAGCACCCAGCCTTCTGGGTTAAGAATTTCATCTACTGTTAACTTTGCCGCATCAACTTTATCAACTGCCCATAACAAATCATCAAATTCTGGGAAGGTCTCTTTGCCACCATAGTAATCATAAATTACATGAGCTGCACTATCAGCGATTTCACTTTTCCCCTTATATTTACCCTCATAGGCATTTCTTTCATGCTCGCTAGAATGATGGTCAAACCAAAGTCCGCAACCTTCTACAAAAGGTACATTAGCAAGACAGTCATCTTCAGTAATTTCTACCAAACCATCCTGCAAATCTTTAGGATGGCAAAACTTCCACTCATCAATAATTCCAACTTTTTTTAATAATACCGCACAAGCGAGTCCATCAAAATCTGATCTTGTAATTAATCTCATATTGCAACTCGTAAAATCAAACCTGTGATTTTACTCCCCTTTCTTTTTATACAGTAAGAAGCTGTAAGCAAACCTGCTTTTACACAAACATTATACCACAAAATATTATAAAAAAATACACATTTTAGCAATCGCTTTACCATATTTTAGTATATCTTCGTAGTAGAATTTTCTGATTTTAGTAATTAATTTTTCTCCTGCTTTATTCAAGCTATTCCACTATTTGTCAAAAAAGTCTGACTTTAGTTGCTTGTATTTTTCAGCATCTGTAAATATTTTTAAAACCTGTAAAGCCATAACCTTGCTGCCATTCTCAATAGCTTCATAAGCTTCTTCTGTTCTAGTACATTCTTCAAACTCTCTTGTATGAATAACTGGCTTTGACTTTGCAATCTGAATTGTCGGATGGAAAGTAGGGCAAACATAGCTAACATTGCCTGCATCAGTAGATCCAAAAGCACTGGTTGGTTCTACTACTTCCAAACCTATCTCTTCATATGCTTCTCGTAAGGTTCTTTCTCCTGTTAGATTTTCTTTTAAATCATCAAACTTCGGTCCCCAAAGTTTAAAGTCAACCTCGGTATCAGTTGCCATTGCAGCCCCAAGTGCACATTTTTCAACTTTTTTGGCAACCTTATCAAGATAAACCCTATCTGCTGATCTAACAAAAAATTCAGCGGTAGCTTCCTCTGGCACTATATTAGCCATGGTTCCTCCATTTCTAATTATACCATGCATCCTCACATCTGGTTTCACATGTTGCCTTAACATATCGGTAGCATGGAAAAACAATTGTACTCCATTTAGTGCATTTCTTCCTTCCCACGGAGCAGCCGCTCCATGAGCAGTTTTCCCTTTAAAGGTAATTATGTATGCATCTAAAGCTTGTACTACCAGCTTAACCATATTTTCACTATATAGATGCACCATAGATGCTAAATCATATTCATCAAATACGCCTTTATCAATAAGTGTTATTTTATGTCCGTAAGCTTCCTCATCGGGAGTTCCAATAATATGAATGTCTGCATCAAGCTCCTCAGATAAGTCCTTTAAAGCAACTCCCGCTAAAATAGAAATTGCTGCGCTGGTACAGTGTCCACAGGCATGTCCAATTTCTGGCAGGGCATCATATTCAACCATAAATGCAATTTTTCTTGTTTTATTATTTTTACCATAAACAGCTTTAAACGCCGTATCAAGCCCGCAAAATGGAAACTCTACATCGTATCCAACCTCTTTAAGGTATTCAACAATATGCTTTGCACTCCCTTGTTCTGATCCAGAAACTTCTGGATTTAATGATAAGTAATCATTTATTTTAATTGCTTCTTCTTTATTTTTTATAATATTTTCAAAAACCAATGATTTTAATTCTTCATAATTTTTCATACTTTCCTTTGCAACACCTAAGTTGACTTCCTTTCATATTAAGATTTTGAATTAACTTGTCTAAAAAATAATGGCAGCACTATCTTAGTACCGCCATTATATCATTATTTTGCTTAGAAAGGACCATAATTTATTTGTTGAGCTATAACAACAAATATTGCCCCTACTAGGTACCAAAGTAGGATTGCTGGTAGAATCCATTTAGCCCATTTAATCCAAGAGATTTTTGCCATAGCGATAGCTGCCATGAAGTATCCTGAAGTAGGAACTAGGATGTTAGAAATACCATCACCTAATTGATAAGCTAAAACTACAGTTTGTCTTGTAACTCCAACTAAGTCTCCAAGTGGAGCTAAGATTGGAATAGAAACAGCAGCTTGTCCTGAACCTGACGGAATTAGGAAGTTTAGTAGACACTGGAATACATAGATACCAAGTGCTGTTACTGTAGTAGGTAATGCAGATAAACCATCTGCTGCTGCATGAAGAATAGTATCAATAATGTTACCATCTGTTAATACAACTAGAATCGCTCTTGCAAAACCAACGATAACAGCTCCTGTTACTACAGCTTCCATACCTTTTGCCAGTGACTCACCAAAACCGTTGAACCCTAGTTTCCCAATAATAGAAACTACAACTGCCATTCCAAGGAACAGTGCAGATATTTCATTCAAATACCATCCATACTGCATTACACCATATACTAGTAAAACAAGACTTAAAGCGAAAACTGCAAGTATAGCTTTTTCTCTTCCCCCATATGCTGGTAGGTTATCTAGATCCAAGTTGTCTGTTCTAGCTCTATCAATTTCATACATTGAGCTAAGCTCAGGATTTTTCTTGATTTTACTTGCATATCTCATTACAAATACAATACCGATTGTTACTATTACCACAAATAAAATCAGCCTCAGTGCCATACCTGAAAACAGCGGTAAGCCAGCAATACCATGAGCAACCCCTACTGTAAATGGGTTTAGAAAGGCTCCTGCAAAACCAGAACCTGCTCCCATCAGTACCATAGCAGCACCTGTCATAGAGTCATACCCAAGAACCAGAGCGAGACTAACCATAATTGGTATGAAGGCAAGAGTTTCCTCTGCCATACCTATAACTGCTCCACCAAATGCAAATGCAAGCATTATTACTGGAATAATAATAATCTGCTTATTTCCCAATTTCTTAGTTAAATCACCAAGTCCAGCAGCAATGGCTCCCGTGTCTTGTAAAATTCCAAAGCTTCCCCCAATTATTAATATAAAGAATATAATTGAAGCTGATTCTGTAAGACCTCTTGGAATAGATGTTAAAAGTTCCATAAGTCCAACTGGTGTACTTTCTGTTTCTGTGTATGAAGTTGCATCTACAACCTCTCTTGTTCCACCATCTGATGTTGTTATTTCAACATACTCATAACTACCTGCAGGTACAATGTATGTAAGGATTGCACAAACTAAAACAATACCAAATAACAATACATATACATGTGGAAACTTTTTCTTTGGCTTTCCTGAAGTATCTCCAGCAGGCTCCAGATTTTCATTTTTTTCAATGTTTTCCATTTTTTCTCCCTTCGAAAAATTTCATAATAAAAAATAAATAATTAATAATAAATTTATATAAGGTGGATTAATCTTTATAACTAATAAATTCTCCTGCCTTATTATTAACAATATTGTTGTTAAAAACAGATATTTTGCCGTTAACAATTACATATTCAATTCCTACCGGGTCCACTTTTAACTCCTCAAAAGTAGCACCATCAGCAACTATGTCTTTGTCAAATATAGTAATATCTGCGTCCATACCTAGCTTTATTTGGCCTTTATTTGTTAGTCCTAGCCTTTTCGCTGGCATAATTGTCATTTTTTCAAGGGCTGTAATTAAATCAATTAGCCCCTCTTCTCTTACATATTTTCCTAGCACCCTCGGGAAGGTTCCTGCTGCTCTTGGATGTCCTAAGCCTCCGCTTATGATACCATCACTTGCAACAATACCATTTTTATCCTTAATGGCCTTTCCTATTTCCTCTTCATTCATTACAAAGGCAACAACCATCAGTTCAGGCTCAGTTTCTCTTAGCTCTTCAAATATTTCCTTAGTACAAAACTGACCTTTATATTTCCCCATAGGGATAAATACACAGTCATAGGATTTATTCCAAGACTCAAAACAGCCTTCTTCAAACACAGCAGATCCTATGAATGTAGAAAATGCATTATATGGATATGTGTCATAACCTAGTTTAGGATTTTTCTTCACTCCTTCGTCTATGATGGCTAAAGCCTCTTCCATTTGTCCGCAAGCTGAGCAGCTACTTAGATGTGAAATTTGGAATTTTTTCTTAGAATTATTGCAAATCCTAATCATCTCATTTATTGCCTCAACTGCATTATGTGCATCAGATCTATAGTGAGCTGAGATGAATAACTCATTATCATCAAAGGAGTTTAAAACTTCCATCATCTCTTCTTCCGTTATACCTGGATCATATTCAATCCCAAATGATATACCAAAAGCCCCCTCTTCAACTTCACTTTTTATTACTGGAATTAGTTTTTTTAGTTTCTCTTTAGTTATTTTATCATGGAAACCTAAGTCAAAAGTTCTTCTAAACTGATTGTATCCAACTAGCATTAAGTAGTTTACAGGAGATCCTCCGTGATTCTCAATCTTTTCTTTGAATTCCTTTAACTTTTGGAACTGTACGCCGCAGTTACCACCAAGACATGTTGTAACACCCATTTTAAGCATCATTTCGCTAATTATATACTCATCACCATCTTTGATAAAATCTTCTTCATGCATATGTATATCTATAAACCCAGGTGAAATAATTTTTCCCTTAGCATCTATTACTTCCTTAGCCTTCTGACTTGTATCACCTAAAGAAATAATTTTTCCATCTTTTATACCAACATCGCCTTCAGTAAACTCTTTACTATCGAAATCAGCATATTTTCCGTTTTTGATTAAAATGTCCAGCATAAGAGCCTCCTTTCTTGTATAATTCGATTTTGTGATTTGTGTTTTTTAACAACATTTTTCATCAATAGTTATGTGGTTAAA
>CAYJFM010000031.1:9468-11687 GCA_964369805.1 uncultured Oscillospiraceae bacterium | reverse complement strand
GTGTTTCTTTGTATATTTTATACATAATTATACATTCATATCATAAAAAAACCCGACATACAATGTATATCAGGTCAACTAGTTTTTCATTTTTAATAAAAATTACCAATCATCTTCTGCAGGGTTTTCCTAAAGGCTTTTCTTTCTTCATTATCAATATTCATATATTGTTTTGCATAGAGCTTTTTAGAAATTATTACAATTTCATCTAAAAGAGTTTCTCCCTTTTCTGTTATTCGAACACATCTCACCCTTTTATCTACTTCATCCTTAATTGTTTCTGCATATCCGTATTTTACTAATTTAGAAACCAGTGCAGTGACAGTTTGAGGAGACTTTTGTATTTCCTCTGCAATTTCTCCCATAGTAACAGACTTCTTTGACTTTAGGCAAAAAATTATAGATCCATGAGAGGTTGAAAGTCCTTCAGGATATATTTTTTTCAGTTCCTCATAAACCATCTCATTCATAAGGTAATTTAATTTTGCTACTAATGTAAGTGTGTTATCCATGTTTTTATCCATGTTTTTATCCATCTTATTCCTCCCGCACATTCCATTCAAGTAACTTTCCTAAGAAATTTTGAAGTTCTTCACTTTTAGGCTTAGAGAAAACCTCTTTACTATTTCCATATTCCAATAGCTTTCCATCATATAGAAAGGCTACTTTATCACAAGCATGCCTTGCAAAACCCATTTCATGGGTAACAATAATAAATTTAGCGCCCTCGCCTTTTAGTTCATTTACCATATCTAACACTTCAGTAGTATATTCTGGATCTAAGGCAGAAGTCGGTTCATCTAGCAAAACAAACTTAGGTCTTGCTGAAATAGCCCTACTAATAGAAACTCTTTGTTGTTGGCCTCCTGATAATTGTGCTGGTTTCTTATGCATATCTTCCTTAAGTCCAAACTTCCCTAGAATTTCTTCTCCTCTTTTGTAAGCCTCTTCCTTTGAATATCCATGTACCTTGATTAAAGGCAATGTAATATTATGTAAGGCTGACAAGTGAGCTAGCAATCCGTTTTGCTGAAAAACAAAACCTATATTTTTTCTATATTCATATAAACTATCGTGAGTTATTTCTTTGTTATTTATTGAAAAGCTACCACTAGTTTGTTCCAAAAGTCCCCCCAAAATTCTAAGCAAAGTTGATTTGCCTCCGCCAGATGGCCCTATAATTGCGAGGGTCTCTATTTCATCTTCCAAATTTATATCATCTAGAATTAGACTTCCCTTTTCAAACTCCTTATTTATATTTTTTAACTTAATTAGCATAATTGAACCTCTTTTCTAATCTCTGACTTACGTAAGTTAATGGTAAGGTCATAATCAAATAGAGCAACCCTAAAAGCAAATAAGCTTCAAAAAATTTGTAGTTTGTGGCTGTGATTTCTCTCATTGTTTGGGTTAGTTCAATTATTGCAATTATAGATAGAAGTGATGAGTCTTTAATTATAGATGCAAATTGGCCTGTTAGTGGAGGCATTGTTCTTGCAACTAGCTGGGGCAGCATTACATAGAAAAAAGTTTGATTTCTAGAAAAGCCTACGGACTTTGCAACTTCCAACTGTGATTTATCAATAGAAATTAAGCTTCCTCTAATTATCTCTGCTATATATGCACCTTCGAAAATAGCAAGTATAACCACACCTACTAAAATTCTATTATCAATCCCTAGTGCTGTTCCTATAATGTAGTAGAACAAGTAAATTTGTGAAATAAGAGGTGTTCCTCTAATTACTGTTACATATATATCACTAAAAGCTTTAATAATTATTACTCTTGAGTTTCTACCAAATGCAGCTAAAATGCCAATAATCAAGCTAAAAATAAGGCTTAGTACACTGATTT
Organism: uncultured Oscillospiraceae bacterium; assembly: GCA_964369805.1. Lineage (GTDB taxonomy): Bacteria > Bacillota > Clostridia > Peptostreptococcales > Anaerovoracaceae > CAYJHC01. The sequence continues at coordinate 9,833 of CAYJFM010000031.1, read as the reverse complement.
GAATTGTCATAATAAAGCCATCAGCAATTCTATCTTTATACTCTAATAGAGATGGGAAATCAAGTTTAATTCCAATAATGTTCAAGGCCATGATAAAAATCCCACATAGGATGGCTACTGCTATTATGTAGTTAAGTAATAATATGGACTCTTTGGTTTTTCCATCACTTATAAAATAATTCTTCATGCATCCCCTAATCTAAATCAAAAAACCATTTAAACCCTAACTGGTCAAACTGTTCTTTTTCTTCACTCAAATATTTTTCTGTTAACTGATCAAATCCGCCATCTTCATTATAAGTTTCAATAAAACCATTGATTTCTTCTAATAATTCAGTATCTTCTTCTCTTACTGCAAATCCCCA
>CAYJFM010000031.1:0-9455 GCA_964369805.1 uncultured Oscillospiraceae bacterium | reverse complement strand
TTCTCAACATCTTGGAAAGGTATGAATATTGCCTCAGTCGTATCTAAATTTTCTTGATTATTTCTATAAATTGTTAATTGATCGTATATAAATCCATCTACTTTTCCTTGGGTAACTTCAGTTACACAGGCACTTTCGTCGGCTAATACTATAATTTCTGCATTTTCAAGATTATTCACTGCATATGTATGTCCTGTAGATCCAGTTTTAACTGCTACTTTTTTACCTGGTTGATTTAAATCCTCTATAGAGCTTATATCTGAATCGCTATTTACTAGTAGGCCCAATAAAGAGTTCGCATATGGATCAGAAAAATTAACTAGCTCTTCTCTTTCTTCTGTAATTGTCATAGAAGATATTACTACATCTGCCTTTCCTGTTTGTAAGGAAGGTATTAATCCATCCCAAGCTGTATTTTCAATTACTACTTCCCTATCTAGATATTCTCCAAGTGCCATTGCAAGGTCAGCACTAATTCCATATGGCTCGCCACTTTCATCTTTAGTTTCAAATGGTGGGTATGCTAGCTCCATTGCTACTACCAAAGTTTCTTTTTCTTCTTCGTCAGCAGCGCTATTACACCCTGATAACAGTGCTGTACTTAATAGCAATATTAAGCATAATGTTATAATCATCTTTTTCATAAATTTCTCCTTATAATTAAATATTACTTCGATATCGAAATAATATTACCACTTTCTTACATTAAAGTCAATCTATTTTACGCAATAAAAGTAAAAACCAGTCTATTATAAAGAACTGGCTTTTACTTTTTACTCATTTATTTATATATTATATTTAATTTACGCTTCTAAATTAGCTTTTTCTTTAGCTTCTTCTTCAGCTCTTTGAACCAGTATTGCTTGATACTGCTCTTCACTCATCTTAGTCATTGATATTCCTGTGAATCCATAGAATATTGAGATTATTGGATTTAACCAGCAAAGGAACGCATATGGTGCATATCCACCAGCTCCCCACTGACCTACTCCTAAGAATGTAGCCATTGTTACACCACATGTATTCCAAGGGATAAGGTTAGATGTTACTGTACCTGTATCTTCTAAAGCTCTAGATAAGTTTTGTGGTGCTAATCTTTGATCTTCATAAGCAGCCTTGTACATTCTTCCTGGAAGAATAATTGATAGATATTGGTCAGCTGCAAGTGCATTAATACCAATACAGCTAACAGCTGTTACAAGTACAAGTGAACCTGTGTTCTTAGCTACCTTTAATAAGCCTTGAGCCATTGAGCCTAGCATACCAGAAGAGTCCATAATACCGCCAAAGCACATTGCACAGATAATTAAGTTAACTGTCCAAAGCATAGAGCTCATACCGCCTCTTTCTAGTAGGTCAACTAACTCTGCTGATACTCCTGAGTCTTCTCCAAATGTAAATCCATCATGAAGAATGTTAAACCAATCAGCAAAAGGAACTCCTTGGAATATACCTCCAAAGATTACTCCAAGTATTGTACCCGCCATCATTCCAGGCAGTGCTGGAAGTTTAAGTGCAACCATAACTATAACTAGTACTGGTGGAATTAATAGTGCAATGTTTAGGTTAAATAAATCAGAAAGCTCTGATTGTAAGCTAGCTACAACTTCTAAGTCTGCCTCTTCAGCGCCAAGACCTAATACTAGATAAATAATTAGCGAAATAACTAGTGAAGGTGTAACTGTCCAAATCATATGTCTGATATGATCAAATAAGTTTGATCCCGCTACTGCAGGAGCAAGGTTAGTTGTATCTGATAGTGGTGACATTTTATCTCCGAAATATGCTCCAGATACAATAGCACCAGCAGTCATTGCTGGGTTGATTCCAAGACCAGTACCGATACCAATTAGGGCTACCCCTATTGTACCAGCAGTTGTCCATGAAGAACCTGTTGCAATAGCAACTATACTACAAAGTATACAACCAGCGAAAAGGAATATTCCCGGGCTTAAAATTGAAAGTCCGTAATAAATCATTGCCGGAACGATTCCCGCTGTTATCCATGCACCAATTAGCATACCAACAGTCATAAGAATTAGTATCGCCTGCATAGATCTAGTTATTGAAGCAATCATACCTGCTTCTAAGAAAGACCATTTGTAGCCGTTTAGTGCAGCTACGATTCCTGCAAAGATTGCAGAAAGGATTAGTGGAATATGGAGCTGTCCATATCCTGAAACTAGCATTTCTTCACCTGTTAGCTTTTTAGCAATCAGTGAGAACATGTCCATGGCATACATTAAAGTACATACTGTGAAAAGCATTACTATTAAGATTTGCCACATAGGTATTTTTCTACCCATAAGATTTCCTCCTTTTTAATGAATATAATATAAATATAAATAATGTAAGCTAATTTATATAGTTAAAAATTCTAGTCATAATAAAGCTGAAATTCTCTAGTTAAATTCTGATTTCATCACACTACCTCTTAAAAATAACTTATTCCTAGTATATCACTGACCTTTTGAATGTCAATATTATATAGGAAATTATTGTAATTTTACTCATAAAACACGAGGTTTTTGTGAATATTTATAAATTTTCAGAATATTTAGCACATATTTTTATAAATACGTTACTTTTTTGCTATGTTTTTTGTTAATCAAACTAAAAAGAGCCGCCAGTTTTCTAGCAGCTCTTGTTGTCAACTACAATAAATTAAATCATCTTGTCTACTTCAGACAGTACTTCATTAAATATCGCTAAGTTTTCTGTTAACTCTTCAGTTGTAATATTCAGTGGTGGGCAAATCATAATCATGTTTTCATGTGAGTATGTAAAGAATCCTTTTCCTACTAACATTCCTACGATTTTAGCCATTAACCCTTCTTTGTCAGCATTAAATGGAACTAGTGGCTCTCTTGTAGCCTTGTCTTTTACAAGCTCAACACATGAGAATAGTCCTATGTATCTTACTTCACCAACACATGGATGATCTTCCACGAATTGATCTAGTGCCTTGCCTAAAACTTCACCTTGAACTTTTACATTCTCAGGAACATTTTGGTTTTGATACTCAGCAATAGTAGCCACTGTTGCTGCGCAACCCATTGGGTGTCCGCTATAAGTTAAGCCACAGAACATTTTATTTGTATCAAAGAACTTTTGGATTTTTTCTGTAACGATAACTCCACCTAGTGGCACATATCCACAAGTTGCTCCCTTTGCAAAAGTTACTAAATCTGGTTCAATACCAAAGTTCATGTAAGCAAAAGGTTTACCTGTTCTAAAGAATCCAGCCATTACTTCATCACAAACCATTAAGATTCCATATTTGTCACAAAGAGCTCTTACACCTTCCATATATCCTTTAGGTGGAATAAGAATTCCATTTGATCCTACAATTGTTTCTAACCAAATAGCAGCAATTTGAGACGGTCCTTCATATAAGAATTGGTTTTCTAAAAGTTCTAGGTAAAATGCAGCTACGTCTTCTTCAGTTTCAAACTTACAAGCAGCTGGTGCTCTGTATGCATATGGTCCATCATACTTTACAAATCCAGGAGCTCCTGGCTCATTAGCAAAATGTCTTGGTTCTCCCGTTAGCATGCCTGCGCCTGCTGAAGATCCATGGTAGCATCTGTACATTGAGAAAACTTTTGATCTTCCTGTGTAAGCCTTTGCAATTTTAAGTGCATTCTCATTAGCTTCTGCACCTGCATTAGTAAAAAATACTTTTGCATCTTTTAGTCCTGAAAGCTTTACGATAGCCTCTGCTGCGTCTGATTTAACATCTAGAGCAAATCCTGGTCCCATGAAAGGGATCTTATCTGCTTGAGCTTTAATAGCATCAATAATTGCTCTATTTCCGTGACCTAAGTTAGCATTTACAAGTTGAGCAGACATATCAGCATACTTATTACCATCTTCATCCCAGAAGTACAGACCTTCTGCTTTCGTGATAGTTTTTGGATTTAGTGCTCCTTGAGCACTCCATGAGTGTAAGTTATACTTTTTACTTCTTTCTGAAATACTTGACATATTTTTCTCCTTCTTAATAAACTAAAAATACACTTAAAGGGCGGCCGTAGCCACCCCTTTAAATTCTTATAGATTTGCTTTGTCAACTGTGTCGAATAGTTCTTCGTCAGTTGGTTGCCATGATGGAATTGGTCTTGCAACATAGTTGAAGTTTAGTAGGTCTTTGTATGTAGCATTGTGTGAAATGCTGTTGTGACCCCATGTTCCGCATCCTAATGTCATTGACATTGGGAATCCGCAAGTCCAAGAACCTGAGTTTGATAGGCATTGAGGTAAGTTCCAACAAATTTTACAAACTGGAACTTCAGCACCCATTCTGTCAACTCTTTCTTTAATTGTTGTGTGAATACCACAGCTGTGTCCTTTTCCTTGATATTCTAGAGTTTTCATTAATTGATCTAGAGCATCATCGAAGTCTTTAGCTTTTCTTAGACCTGAAACTGGAGAAAGTTTTTCACCTGAGAATGGGAAGTCATTTCCAAATCCGTCGTTTTCTTCAGCCATAAGCATTCTTGTTCCTTCTGGAACTTCGATTTCAGCAGCCTTTGCAATTGTTTCTGCAGTTTGAGCAACAATTTGTCTGTTAAGATCGTGGTTAGCTGGTGATTCTGGCCATAGAGTTTTTAGAAGTCTAGCTTTTTCATCTGTATTTTCTTTAACAAGTACAGCTCCTTGCGCAGCCATTGCTGCAACAAATTCATCATAGCATTCTTCTAATACAATAATATTGTTTTCAGTTGAGCATGAAGTTGCATTGTCAAAAGTTTTTGAAGCAATAATTAGTTTTGCTGTTTCATTTAGGTCTGTTGTACCATCAACGATTGTACAAACGTTACCTGTTCCTACTCCAATAGCTGGGTTACCTGATGAGTATGCTTGTCTTACCATTGGTGTACCACCTGTAGCAAGAATAAAGTCAACTTGAAGCATGATTTCAGCTGATACGTCGATTGAAACCATTTCTGGTGCTACTGCTTGAACTAGGTCTGCAGGAGCTCCACATTTCACTAATACTTCTCTGATTGCTTCTGTTACAGCAAAGTTAGAGTTTCTAGCTTTTGGGTGAGGTGCAAGTATAATAGCATTTCTAGATTTTAGAGCCATCATAGCTTTTACAACTGGAGTTGCTTCACCATTTGTTACTGGAATAAGTGCACCAATAACTCCCATTGGTCTTGCATATGTTTCAATTCCTGTTTCTTCGTTAAAGTCAATTAAACCTACTGATTTTTTATCTTTCATTTGGCAGTAAGTACCTTTTACTTTTCCGAACATTTTTAGTTGTTTGTCAGCTGGAATTCCCATTCCTGACTCTTCAACTAGCATTTCACCAAACTTTAGTGCTACCTCTGGCTTTGTTAATGCATAAGCAATTGCACCTGTAATTCTATCTACATCTTCTTGTGTGAACTTTTCAGCAACCGCTTGAGCTGCTTTTGCTTTTTCTACTAAACTTGCTACGTATGTTTTAGCATCTGACATTATTTTTGTCCTCCTTAAATTAATATTAATAATTAAAATACACTTGAAAATCATCACTTTAACCCTTTTGCTAGCATTAATAATAAGTTGCTATCAATTCTGACAGCAAAGCTAACTAGTTATTTGTAATGTATCTCAATTATATCTAATTAAATTTCTAATAGCAATATAAATACGCATTAAAAAAAAGAAATACTGTATACATAATAAGCTTTAACTATACTTTGGAATTTCAAGGGATACTGTATACATGTATATACTTTAGATTATAATTTAAAATGTCCCGTAAGTGTTGGTTTCACTAATTTAATTGACTATTACTATTTTCACTTCGAACACTTGTTTGCTTTTTTCTAAAACATATGATAGTATATTAGAAACAAATGTTCTTATTATATAAGCTGGTTATCAGCTGGAACGGAGCCAACATGGAAGCACTACGCGAATTGAAAGATAGAGAAAAACGTATATTAAAATTCATGAAAGAATATATTCAAGAAAATCACTATCCCCCTACTGTTAGAGAAGTATGCGCTGCGCTTAGTATAAAATCAACTTCAACAGTACATAAAGATATTGCTAACTTAGAAAAAGCAGGATATATTACAAAGGATCACACTAAGAGTAGAGCCTTAATTATAGCAAACATTGATGAGGAACCTCAAAACAATATATCTTCCAACAGCGATTCCCTGTCACAAAACTCTTCAGAGGTAGAAGTGAGACACGATGTTGTTGATATTCCTGTTATCGGACATATTGCCGCAGGTACACCTATCTTAGCTGAAGAAAATATCGATGATGCCTTCCCTATTCCATCAAGATTTGTAAGTAGCGGAAACAACTTCATGTTAGTTGTTAAAGGTGAAAGCATGATTGAAGCAGGTATTATGGATGGAGATTACATTTTAGCCCAGCAAACAAATACAGCTAGTAATGGTGATATAGTAATCGCTATGATAGATGGTGAGTTTGAACCTGAGGCAACTGTAAAAACCTTTTTCAAAGAAAATGGTCATATTAGACTTCAGCCTGAAAATAGCACAATGAAACCTATTATTGTTCCCGATTGTCAAATTTTAGGTAAGGTAAAAGGTGTGTTTAGATATTTCTAATAACGTAAAAAAGACTCTTATGAGCCTTTTTTTCTTGTTTATTTTACTAACAGCCTCTTTATGCCTCTGTCTAGTCCTTCTAAGGTCATTGGGTACATCGGAAATAAATCTTTAATTACACCAATTGTATGGGAGCCATAAGCATATTCCCAGCTTTCTTCTTTAATAGGATTTAACCAAATTTTCTTTTTATATTTCTTATCAAACTTTTTTAGCCAGTCTATTCCAAGCTCTTCATTAAATAGTCCAATATATGAATTGCCTCCTACTCTAAACAGTTCAGAAGGAGCCATAGCTGCATCTCCAACAAATATCACTTTATACTCACTATCTAAATTACTTAGTGCCCATTTTGTATCTATCCAATCTCCCCTTCTACAATAAGGAGTTGTGTACAAATGATCATAAATACAGTTATGAAAATAGTATACTTTTAAATCTTTAAAGTGAGTTGATTTACTAACTGCTTGAAATAAAGTATTACATAATGAAGCGAATCTAAGCATTGATCCGTCTGAATCGATGAGTAATAATAGTTTTACTGTGTTTTTTCTCGGTTTATCATAAACAATTTCTAGTAAACCACCATTGTCTGAAGTAGCATCAATTGTACCATCTATATCTAGCTCTGTCTTTGCTGTATCAACTCTTGAAGAGTACTGTCTAAGCTTACGAAAGGCCATTTGAAATTGTCTCAAATTAAGAATTTCATCTTCTCTAAAATCCTTAAAATGCCTTTCTCCTGCAACCTGTACAGCAGACTTATGCCTTCCTGGACCGCCTACCCTAATACCTTGATTATTATAGCCTCCATGTCCCATTTTTGATGTTCCACCAGTCCCTATCCAGTAGTTTCCGCCGTCATGCCTTTCCTTTTGCTCTTCTTTTCGTTCTTCAAACATCTTAAGAAGCTCTTCTAGCTCAAGTATTGTTTCTTCACTAAGTTTTTTATCGTTAATGTCTCTTTCTCTTGCATCCTTGCTTAACCAGTCTAAAAACTCTTGTGGTATATCCTCTGGAGTTTCAATTCCGCAAAAATATTCAGCAAATACTGCATCTAACTTATCATAATCTGCTTCATGAATTATAAGTATGCTTTTGCAAAGATTATAAAACCCAGTTAAGCTAGAGTTTGCAAAGCCTTTATCTAATGCTTCAATTAATGTCATCCATTCATTAATAGATACTTTTAATCCTCTTGCCCTAAGTAAATAGAAAAATTCTAAAAACATAGATACCTACCACCTTCTAAGGGAGAATCCCTTTGTTTTTATCTCTTCCATAACCTCAATATCTTGGTTCTTCTTTAATAATACTCCAATAAACGGGATTTTGTTAGCTATGCCTGAAATATCTACACCACTAATCATTAAAGCCTGTAGCCAGTCAAGTAACTCAGAAGTACTTGGTTTCTTTTGAATTTCATCCATTTTTCTAAGATTATAAAATGCTTCTAATGCTGTATCGCATAGCTCTTTATCTATATCGCCATAATGAACCTTAATAATTTCCTCCATAGTTTCTTTCTCTGGGAATTCAATATAATGGAAAATACATCTTCTTAAGAAAGCATCTGGAAGTTCTTTTTCCGCATTAGAGGTAATGATAACAATTGGTCTATGCTTTGTTGTAATAGTCTCTTTAGTTTCATTAATATAAAACTGCATTTTATCTAGTTCCCATAAAAGGTCATTTGGAAACTCTAGATCGGCCTTGTCAATCTCATCAATTAAAATTACAACCTGCTCATCGGAGTTAAAAGCTTCACCTAGTTTACCAAGTTTAATATACTGCTTTATATCTGCTACATTTCCTTCTCCAAACTGGCTATCATAAAGTCTTTGTACAGTATCGTACACATATAATCCTTCTTGAGCTTTTGTTGTGGATTTAATTCCCCATATTAATAGTTTTTTTCCTAGGGCTTCAGCAATTGCTTCTGCTAGCATTGTTTTCCCAGTTCCAGGTTCCCCCTTTATCAATAAAGGCTTTTCTAAAGCAATTGATACATTTACTGATGCTTTTAAACTCTCACTTACTACGTAGCTTTCACTACCATTAAAAAAATCCATTCCCTTTTTCATTTGAAATATCTCCTTACTTGCTTTCAATTATTTCTATATTAGTTATATCTAGCCTATCTATTTTTTGATACAAAAGTGGCCTTGCAATTTTTAATAATTTTGCTGCCTGGCTTTTATTGTTGTTTGTTTTCCTTAAAGCTTCAATTATAACTTCTCGCTCAACTTGTTTCTTTGCTTCTTCAATAGGGTTCTCCCCATCAAGTGAGAGCTCTCGTGGTATAATGGCTTCTTTTTTATCAAAAAAGAAATTGTCTTGTTCTAATGTTACGCCACTTGCATAGTTCATTGCCCTCTCAATAGTGTTTTGAAGTTCCCTAACATTTCCTGGCCAGTCCATTGCGCTTAGTTTTTCAATCACACTTTCCTCTATATTTGAGATTTTTCTTCCCATTTGTCTATTTAACTTTTTAACAATATCCCAAATTATATCTGGGATATCTTCCCTTCTTTCCCTAAGGCTTGGAACTTTAATTTCCATAACATTAAGCCTATAGTATAAGTCCAGTCTAAATTCACCTTTTTTCGTTAATGCGTTTAAGTCAACATTAGAAGCAGCAATTATACGAGTATCAATAGGTATACTCTCTTCTCCACCAACTCTTTCTATTTCCTTTTCTTGAAGTACTCTCAAAAGTTTGGGCTGAAGGGTCATAGGCATTGCATTTATCTCATCAATAAATAGCGTTCCTTTATTTGCTATTTCAAATTTTCCTCTTTTTCCTTCTCTTTTTGCATCAGTAAAGGCTCCACCTTCATAGCCAAAAAGCTCAGATTCTGCCAAGCCTTC